>JBAVYG010000769.1:0-9881 GCA_049698675.1 Terriglobia bacterium | reverse complement strand
ACCTCTCGGGGATCAACGGCCTGCAAGGTCGCCTGACCCAGTTCCTCTCCCATTACATTGTAGAAGTTAGCGACCAGAGTTCCTGGGGTGAAGACGCCCTTCAGACTAACCTGCCCACCTTCCAGGTTACCGGCAAGCGGCTCGCTGATGGCGCCTGCCCATACGGCGTTCAGCACCGGGTTCGGGACACTGGTGGGTGACCAATAGACCGGGAACGAGTATTCCTTGCCGGGGTTAAGTGTCGCATAGGGGCTTAGCACCTCGGTTTCGAGGATGTAGGGATTTTGCTTCGGGTCGTCAGGAAGAGTCTGATCCCAAGGTCCGCGGGAAATTATACCGGGGCCGTTATTCCAG
This sequence comes from Terriglobia bacterium, assembly GCA_049698675.1. Classification (GTDB taxonomy): domain Bacteria; phylum Acidobacteriota; class Terriglobia; order UBA7540; family UBA7540; genus CAVROP01. Next base: position 9,527 of record JBAVYG010000769.1, on the reverse strand, counting down.
GTTTCCACGGCGGCGCCGTCGGGATACTCCTTTTCGGGAAAACAAGTGAAGTTCTCGACGAAGCCGATGTTTTTCTGTCCGTTGACCACTGCGTACCAGCCACGGTCCGTGTCGGCTGCAGCCTTCCCGACGCGGTAGAGATAATGGGCGCGCAGCATGTGGCCGCCGTGCAGGAGTTGGTAGCTTGGGTGTCGAGCGTCACCATACGGGTTGTAGTAGCCCTGGGGATACTTGCTGTGGGGATTGAGCGGGATATACATGAACAGGTCGGGGTTTGGTTTCGAAGGGTCGTGCGCGTCCGCAGCATCGTTCTGAATTAAGTGCCAGATCCCCCAACGAATCTGCCGGCGGCTGATGTTGCGCATCACCTGGTCGACCTTAAGCCGCGTGGTCCCGGCATAAACGTGATACGTCCGCACAAATTGCACACCGGTGCGCGCGTCCGCAGGACTGGTCACGCGGACGGCGACCTCGGCGGGCGTCTCCGTGACCAACTCGGCCGCATATTTGCTGCCGTCCAGCATGTAGTAGGGAATGCTGGGCCATTGATCCTCGCTCGTCCAACCTTCCGGTCCGGGCCAGACTTTGTCACCGCCGTAGTTCGCCCAGCCGGCTTTGACGTTGTTCTGCTCAGGCGGCAGGACCTTCCCGGCCAAGTCTTTATTCACAAAGAAGAGCCCCTGCTCGCCAAGCTGTAGCTGAATGGCGCGGCCCCCGATGTCAGGAGCGACATAAAGGGTGACGATGCCATTGGTCAGGCGGTAGGCGTTCCAGCCGTTGAATTGAGTCTTTTCAACTCTTGCGGAGAAGGAATTATTCTGAGTTGCCATGGCAAACCTCGCTGAAAACAAGGTTGTCGGGTTTTTTGTTAAACGGTTTTGCCGCGATCCGGTTGCTACGCCCATTGATGCCAGCAAAGTGCCGAGGGCGCAGCCAATCAGCATCTTCTGAACTCGTCCCATTACCTTCTACGCCCCCTTTGTCATTCCGAGCGCAGCGAGGAATCTCGCTCTGTTCCCTCTTCCCCCTGTCCCCCAGGTCACCTTGAGCGCCGGTCCGCAGGCAGAGCGAGATTCCTCCCCTTCGCTCCGCTCAGGGTCGGAATGACAACGTTCACGAAGGTCTTTCAGCATCCTGCTACGCCCAACGCAGTTCGGCCCTACGCCAAATTCGCCAGCGTGTGCGCCAAATCCCGGACGGCGGGATAAAGGTCGCGATACACCTGGTAATAGCGGTCATAAGCTTTGACGTTTTCTGCCAGGGGCGTCAATCTCTCTTTCACCTGGATGGCTTCTGCCGCTGCCTCCGAAACGCTCGCATAGGTCTTTGCCGCGACGCCGGCGAGCAAGGCAGCGCCGAAGGCAGAGCCTTCCGAGGTTCGGAGGGTCACGAGTTCGGTGCCAAATATATCCGCCTGGATTTCTCGCCAAGTGAAGTTGCGCGAGCCGCCGCCCGAGGAGCGAATTTGCTCGACCGGAATTTTCAACTCCCTGAATATCTCGATCGAGTCGCGCAGACTGAACGCCACCCCTTCCAGGATGGAGCGGATGAGGTGTGCTCGCGTGTGAACCGCGGTCAGACCGAACCACATGCCTCGCGCCTGGGCGTCGAGGTGAGGCGTCCGCTCGCCCATCAGGTAGGGCAGCCACAGGACGCCGCCACTTCCAGGGGGAATTTCCCGGGCCTCGTTGATAATGAGGTCGTAAGCATCGGCGTCCGTGTGGCGGGCGTACCAGCTCTCCGAAGCTCCAAAGTTGTCGCGGAACCAGCGCAGGGAGAGTCCGGCGCCCTGGGTGACCCCCATCACGTGCCATTTGCCGGGAACGGCGTGGCAGAAGGTATGGATGCGACCACGGGGGTCGAGCTTGGGCACCTCGGTGTAGGCAAAGATCACACCCGAGGTGCCCAGCGTGGCGGAGGTCAGCCCGGGCTCGACGATCCCATTGCCCACGGCGCTTGCGGCCTGATCGCCTGCGCCGCCCACCACCGGCGTCCCGGCGCTCAAGCCGGTGAGGACGGCGGCCTCGGGTGTGATCTGTCCCGTGATTTCGACCGATTCGTAGGCGCGCGGCAGGAGCTTGGCGTCCAAATCAAGCAACGATAACATCTCGTGCGACCACTGGCGGTTGGTCACATCAAAAAGCAAAGTGCCCGAGGCGTCCGAGACGTCGGTGGCAAATTCACCCGTAAGACGGAAGCGCACAAAATCCTTGGGCAGGAGGAAGTGAGCGGCGCGCTCGAAAATCTTCGGCTCCTCATCGCGGATCCAAAGCAGCTTGGGCGCGCTGAAGCCTGTGAGGGCGGGATTGGAGACCAGCTTGATCAAGCGCTCCGCCCCGACCGTTGCGGTGATCCAGTCGCATTGCGCTTGGCTGCGTTGGTCGCACCAGATCAAGGCAGGCCGGAGGACCGCCGGCGTGCTGTCCATCAAAACCACGCCATGCATTTGGCCGGAAAACCCCACGGCGTCAATGTTGCTGCCCTTGAGCTGGGCTTGATCAAGGGCCCCACGGACGGCCACCAGAGTCGCATGCCACCAGTCCTCGGGCTCCTGCTCTGCCCAACCGGGCTTGGCCATTTTCATGGGCTGGTGATCGCCCGTGGCAGCTCCCACAATATGACCATCCGGGCGCACGATGATTGCCCGTGTCCCGGTGGTTCCAACGTCAATTCCCATCATGTAGGCCATAGCATTGAGTCCTGTAAGAGTATTTTCAAGAGCAGGATTCAGGATTCAGGGGAAAGAGCCGCAGAGTGAGTGCAATGGATTTGCTCTTCCCTAGCCCCCAGTCCCCAGCCCCTCTTTTTCCCTGACTCCTGAATCCTGAATCCTAAATCTTCACCTTTTCCCACCGTCCTGACTTTGCCGAGCGCTCCACAGCGTCCAGAACGGCTTGAACCTTCACGCCTTCGTCGAACCCGGGCTGGGGCGGCTGGCCCTTCTCCAATGCCGTCAGGAAGTCGTGGACGGCATGGACGAACGTGTGCTCGTAACCAATGATGTGGCCTGGTGGCCACCATGCGCCGACGTAAGGATGGTTGGGCTCCGTCACCAAGATCGTTTTGTAGCCCTGCTGCTCATTGGGCTCCGTGCGATCATAGAATTCCAGCTCGTTCATCCTTTCCAGGTTGAAAGCCAGACTGCCTTTGCTGCCGTAGATTTGGAAGGTGTTGTAATTCCTCCGGCCCCCGGCGAAGCGTGACGACTCAAAGACTCCCACGGCGCGGTTCTTGAAGCGGGCGAGGAAGTTCGAGTCATCATCCACCGTGACCTTGCCTTTCTTCCCTTCTGCTCCTTTGGCTCCCCAGGCGCCTTCACCGGTGCCGGGCAAAGGCCGCTCCCTAATGAACGTGGTCATCTGGCCGGCGACCGATTCGATGTAACCATTCAGGAACTGGGCCAGGTCGGCGGCGTGTGCCCCGACGTCTCCCAGGGCGCCGCTGCCCGCGTATTTCTTTTCCAGGCGCCAGACCAGGGGAAAGTCTGGATCCATGATCCAATCCTGGAGGTACGCGCCGTGATAATGATACACCTGCCCCAGGCGGCCCTCTTCGATGAGCTTCTTGGCGAAGGCTACCGCGGGCACGCGGCGATAATTGAAGTTCACCATGTGGGAGACGCCGGCTTTTTCCACCGCGCGGAGCATCTCCTCGGCCTGAGCCAAAGTGTTGGCCAGGGGCTTCTCGCAGATGACGTGCTTGCCAGCCTCGGCGGCGGCTATCGCCATGGGGTGGTGAAGGTGCCCCGGCGTCGAGATATCCACGAGGTCAATATCCTTACGTTCGATTACCCGGCGCCAGTCGCAGTCGGACTCTTCCCAGCCCAACTGCTGCGCCGTGGCCTCGAGTTCTTCGCTGCAAGCCTTCCCACAGAGCACTTTCATGCGCGGCCGATACTTGCCGGGAAAGAACCTGCTGACCTGCCGGTAAGCATTTGAATGGGCCTTGCCCATGAATTGGTGACCGATTAGAGCAACGTTGATTTCCGGCATCTTCGGATTCACCTCTTTCCATAAGTGACAAGTGACGAGTGACAAGTGGCGAGCAGGAGTCAGAAGTCAGAAGTCAGAATCTGCTGCCTGTGGGCTCGCTTCTCCCTGACATCCGAAACGCGGCACGGCTTTTCTTTATTCTGACTCCTGACTCCTGAATCCTGAATCCTGCCTTTCTCACGCCCACCACATCTCCGTGAGTTTTTCTTTGATAATGACTTGGTTCAAGAAATTGGCCGCTTTGGTCAGACCCTCGTCCACAGACATCAGGCTGTCTTCGTGTTCGATGGACAGCACATCGTCGTAACCCACCATCTGGAGGGTGGAGACAAAGTCCGCCCAGAAATCGAAGTCGTGACCGTAACCGACGGTGCGGAAGATAAACGAGCGGTTTTTCTCGTCGCTATAGGGTTTGGTGTCGAGCACGCCATTCACCATGATGTTGACATTGTAAAGGCGCGTGTCCTTGGCGTGGACGTGAAATACTGCTTCGCCCAGCTTGCGCACCGCCGCACAGGGGTCAATACCTTGCCAGAACATGTGGCTGGGATCGAAGTTGCAACCGAGGGCAGGTCCGGCGGCTTCCCTCAGGCGGAGCATGGTTTCCGGGTTGTAAACCACGAATCCCGGGTGCATTTCGATGCCAATCCGCACCCCGTGGTCCTGCGCAAACTTGGCGCGCTTCGTCCAGAAGGGGATAACCTTTTTCTCCCACTGCCATTTCGAGATTTCCAGGAAATCCGGTGGCCAGGGCGTGGGGGACCAATTCGGGTATTGAGCATTATCCGAATCGCCAGGGCAACCGGAAAAATCGATCACCCGCGTAACGCCCAGTTTTTCCGCCATCAAGATTGTCTTGCGGTTGGCTTCCGCGTGCGCCTCCGCAATCCTCTTGTTGGGATGAAGCGAGTTGCCATGGCAACTCAAGGCGCTGATGCTGATGCCCTGGTCCTCGAGCTTTTGCTTGAACTCTTTAATCTTGGAGGGCTGGCTCAACCAGTCCAGCTTCAGATGCGGGTCGCCAATGTAGTTCCCGGTTCCCAACTCGACGGTGCGGATGCCGAGAGGCTTTATCTTTTCGATGACCTCGTCCAAACTGAGCCTAGCCAGGAGCACCGTAAAGAGTCCGAGCTTCATAGCAGGTCTCCTTTTCTTGAAAATTAGAGTGGGCGCCGCTGGTCAGGCATGTTGCCAGTCCTGACGTCGCTCCTCATCCTGCCAAGATGGGCAGTAGGCACCAAGAATTAGAAGGCTAAATCTATAGTCCGATTGCCCCCTCGTCAACTGGAAAATGGACGCCAATAACCTGACTCCGAGGTTCATCTCAGATGTTTCCCCGTTGTCGTGACGGTCAGTTGGCCATGTTTAACTCCCCGCAGGCTCAGGATCCGATCAGCCAGGCTCTTGACCTCCCCACTTCGGCCTTTCAAGATGACCACTTCGAGGCAATGGTGGTGGTCCAAGTGCACATGCGTGGCCGCCAGAACCTTGCTTGCGGCCTCATGCTGGGCCTCAATCAGCTTGGCGGAGAGATTCGGCTGGTGGTGGTCGTAAACCAGGGTCAGCGTTCCCACGATCAGCTTGTTTTCATCGGCCGCCTCTTCCACCAGATGCTCGCGAATAAGGTCGCGTATGGCCTCCGACCGGTTTTGATATCCCTTGCGGTTAATGGCCGTGTCGAACCTCTCCAGAAGCTCCCTTTCCAGGGAGAGTCCGGTCCGTACCAGATCACCCATTGTGCACCTCCTCGATTCGTAAGCATTATAGGCCCTCGAGGCGACACCAAATCCCCTCTGGTATTCGAAACTCGAAAATCGAAATCCGAAACTCGCACAAGGCGCTGGTGCAACCCAGTGGGGACGATTTTCGAATTTCGAATTTCGAATTTCGATTCTCTGCCCGCACAATCGTCAATCAGCAATCGGCAATCTACTTCAGGTGCTGGTCAAACCATTCGATGGTGCGCTTGGTGACATCCCGCTCGTGTTCAGGCTGCGAGATCACGTGGCCTTCATCAGGGTACACCACGAGCTGGGTTTCCACGCCGAGGGTTTTTAGAGCGTGCCAAAACTCGAAGGACTGGGGCGCAGGGCATTCCCCATCGCGGTCGCCTACCAGGATGAGCGTAGGGGTCTTGACGTTCTTGATGAAGGTGAGGGGAGAACTCCTGGCATAGACGTCCGGGTCATCGTAGACGGAGGCGCCGAAAAAGGGAATCATCCACTGGTCGATATCGTTTTCTCCGTAATAGCTCTGCCAATTGGCGATGCCTGGCCCAGCCACCGCGGCGCGAAAACGGTTCGTCCGGGTCACGGCCCACATCGTCATGTAGCCGCCATAGCTCCAGCCTGCAATTCCGACGCGACGGTCATCCACCGGAAGCGTTTTCACCACATCGTCGACGCCCGCAAGAATGTCGCGAAAATCGCCGTAGCCGAAGTCCTTGATGTTTGCCGCGGTGAAGGCTTCGCCCTCGCCGAAACTGCCTCGCGGATTGGGGAAGAGGACGAAACAGTCTTCGTACGAAAGCAGCGCAAGGCTGAAAAGCGCTCCCGGCCAAGAGGGTTTTTCGCCGGCTCCGGGCCCGCCGTGCACGGACACCACCATGGGGTAGCGCTTGGAGGGATCATAATTTACCGGGTAGAGGAGCCAGCCCTGGATTTTCATCCCGTCATTCGACCAATGGATGCTTTCGGACTTGCCCCAGCGTGGCTGAACTCCGCCGTTGTGGCGCGTGACCTGCTTCCAAGCCCCGATCTCCCCCGCCCAGATCTCCGGCGGTTGCTGGAATGATTGGCGGACCAACGCGCAGGTCTTTCCATCCTCAGCCAGGGATATCCCAAAGTCCCACGAGGTTCCGGTTGAAATGGTTTCGGGGCCGCTCCAGAGGGTTTCGATTTTCCCATCGCGAGCATCAACCGTGGCAATGCCGCTCGAGCCGTCGATTTGTTCTGCGAACAGGATTTTTTCCGAGGGAGGGAGCCAAGTGAGCGAAGCGGGCGAAGCCTGGATGCCGGGCGTAAGGTGGCGGGCTTCACTCCCGCTGGCGGCAATCGTGTAAATATCGCCTCCGGTGCTCCCCTCATCGCTCATGATTCCTCCGATGAAAGCGATGGTCTTCCCGTCCGGCGACCAGTGCGGTTCGGCAATCTGGAAGGGCGGCTTGTAAATGAACCTGACCTCGCCGGAAGCAATATCGAGGGTGCAAAGCCGGGCAATCCACCAATTGGCGTCGCCCGCGCCATGCGCGGCGGTGGCCACGAATCTCCTGCCGTCGGGCGACCAATCGTACTCGTAGATATAGAGGTCGGCAGGCGATACCTGCCGGACCCGGCCGGAGGCCACGTCAACGGTCGTCAGGCGCTGTTCGTAGACGTGTTGCTCGATGGCCCCGGAGGGTCGAGTCATGGGCTCGAGTGGGCCGGCGGCGCGTGGGGCGTTCTCGGTGAAAAGCAATGCCAATGTCTTGCCGTCTGGCGACCAGGACGGAGAAGCGAGAAATCCAGTCAGGCTGGTGAGTTGGCGCGCCCTGTGACCGGGGGCGTCCGCGATGTAAAGTTCAAGCTGGCCCGAACTCTCCCTGTCCGAAAGGAAAGCGAGCTTCTTGCTGTTCGGAGACCAGGCAATGTCGTGCTCGGCATAATCAGCGCTGCCCTCGCCGGCTGAGACACGGCGCGGCTGTTCCGAAGAGCCGAGGGTAGCCACATATATTGCGGAGTTGCCCGTCAGCTCCTGTTTTTCTCCCCTTAAGGACTCGACCCACGCGACCCTTTTGCCATCAGGTGAAATGGCGACCTGTTTGAACGTGTGGACCGCGAAAAGTGAGTCGAGAGCATCGTCAATTGAGGACTTCTGGAGGGCGTAACCAGTCGCTGCGCTGACCATCCATAACGCCAGGGCAAGCGGCAAGCGGGTTTTCGAATGCATGCACAGTCTCCAATCGGGGAAAATCAAAACTCACAAGAATAACAGAAAACCCGCCCAGATCAGCAGTCCCTATCGCGGGCGTCTCGCCAGATGTGGGGCGGGCAACTAGCCTCCGTCTCGCGCTGTACGTTATTCTGCCCTCTCCCCCTTGGGGGAGAGGGTGGACCGCGACCGGCGCTTTCACCAGCCGGCGCGGGCCGGGTGAGGGGGTCGCGAGTCTGGCTCGGTCCTTCCGCGGATCACAACTGGTCGCTGCAAGCCTCGGGCAATGGCCGCACGTCCTGCACCAGAGGTATCCACCCCCTCACTGATTGTTTTTTCACGCCGCGCGATGCCGGGTTGCGGAAGCGCGCTATAATGGGCGCTTGCGATCAGCGGTAACAAAGAACAGGGAGAAGCTTTATGGGCAAAAAGGGCAGCGATGAGGACGAGACCGAACGCGCAAAAAAGATAGCCGAACTGAAGCGTCAAGCGCAAGAACTGGTAGGCGGGAAAATGGCCGAAGGCGAACTGGAGGAATGCCCCCCAGAAGTCACGGAGCAATTCTGGGAGCAGGTGGTCGCCTATGAAAAGGCCCCGTGGACCACGCATTTCAAGCAGCTCGAAGAATCCGGTATGCAGTTGCCGGCGCCTGAAGCACTCGACGATGAACAATTAACCAGCAAGCTTGGGGAGTTGATTCAGCGGCTGGCACTCCTGCGCGTATTCCTGGAAGAGACAGATCACCTGAGCGACCGCGAGCTTTACACACTGCTTTGGTCAGATATGCTGCGCGAGGAGACGAAGGCGGTGACACTGGACGAAGACTCAGCCTGCCATATGAGTCCCCTGGGAGGCTGCAGCGAAGAGGATATACACCTGTATTTGAAATTCTACGCCGACGAACAATGGCGTCGCAACTGGCAGGAGGAGTATCCCGAAGAGACTTTGCCCGACCACGAGGACCCCCCTTACGACCGCGACCGCTTGCTTCCCCAACCGGATTATGGTTCAGCCTCCCAGCGAGGCCCGATAAACTGACCAGAAAGCAGAAGGCAGAAGGCAGAATGCAGAAGGTAGCGGTTCACCGGGTGATGCTTACGAGTGATGGGCCTTGCCGTGGTTGACGGAAGTTTAACCGGACCGCGCTTTCTTTGACCGGGGCCCCTTGAGGGGATTCGACCAACTGCAATTGTCCCGCTGCCTTGAGGTGCTCATATTGTGCGGAGGAAAGACTCTGGCTGGGCCGCAGCGTTGCGTGCTGAGGGAGAGATGGGGGTATAATAGCGGAGAGCTCGGAAATCAAGAGCGAGACGCCGCTCAAGATGTTTTGTATTTATTGCGGGAGCCAAAACGAGGACTCTGCCAGATATTGTTATTCGTGTGGGAAAGGGCTCGTAGGGGCCGACCGGAGGTCCCATGGCGAGGTCGCACAGCCGCTACGGGTTCCAAAGAAGCGTCTGTCTTCGGCGTCCAAGATTGCACTGTTGCTGATCTCGGCGACGGTGTTCCTAATAATCGTAGCAAGTCTGCACGAACAGCCTACGAACCGACAGCCCCCTATCCAACAGGTCACGCGTGGGAGTGTCCCCGAGCTTGGCAGGCCGCCCGTTGAATCGCAACATCAAT
>JBAVYG010000768.1:0-5985 GCA_049698675.1 Terriglobia bacterium | reverse complement strand
GACTCGATGGTTTCCAGATCACGCATTTCGCCGATCAGCACAATGTCAGGGTCTTCGCGTAGCGCGGCACGCAACGCGTTCGCAAAGGAATGGGTGTCCGCGTGAACCTCGCGCTGGTTCACCAGGCACTTTTTGTGGGAATGGATAAACTCGATAGGATCTTCGATGGTGAGCATGTGCTCGTAGCGTGCCTGGTTGATCAGGTCGAGCATGGTCGCCAGGGTGGTTGACTTCCCGCTCCCTGTCGGCCCGGTCACCAGAACCAACCCGCGTGGCTTCTCACAGAGATTCCCCAGCAGGGGAGGCAACCGCAACTGTTCAAAGGTCCTGATTTCAAAAGGGATCAACCGGAATGCTCCGGCCACGGCGCCACGCTGATTGAACAGGTTGCCCCGGAATCTCGCGATATTCTTGATCCCAAAGGAGAAGTCGAGCTCAAGATCCTCTTCAAAACGGTGCTTTTGCCCGTCGGTCAGGACGCTATAGGCCAGTTGCTTGGTATCCGCCGGACCGAGAGGTGGCACACCCTCAAGCGGTTTCAGCTCGCCATGAAGGCGAATCCTGGGAGGGGAGTTCGTGGTAATATGCAGGTCGGAACCTCCCATATCGACCATCCGCTTCAAAAGATCGCTAAGACTCGGCACTGGCATAAATTCGCTCTCCCCTTCCTAAAGTCGAAGAGTCAAGAGTCGAGAAGTCGAAGAGTGAAAAACGACGTCCTCGGCAACTCGACTGTGGCCACGGTCCTGTCGGGAAGTCGAAAAGCAGGTCCTTAACTTTTCGACTTTTCGACTCTCGACTCCTCGACTGCTCTACAGCACGCTCTCCCGCATCACTTCTTCAAGAGTCGTCACCCCGGCGGCGGCTTTGATCAGCCCGCTGCGGCGAAGGGTCATCATACCCTGCTCGATGGCCTTCTTCCTGAGTTCAAGCGCCGAAGCCCCCACCAGGATCAGTTCGCGAATCTCATCGGTGATTTCCACCACTTCATACAGACCAATCCGGCCCTTGTAGCCCTTGTTGCCACAGGCTGTGCAGCCCTGCCGCTTCCAGACTTTGACGGTACGGGCCTCATCCGGCGCATAGCCGGCGTCCATCAGAACCTGCGGGGAGACCTTATCCTGTATCCTGCACTCCGCACAGAGGCGGCGCACCAGGCGTTGCGCGCAGATAAGATTCACCGAGGTCGCCACCAGGAAGGGCTCGATCCCCATGTTCATCAAGCGCGATATGGTTGAAGGGGCGTCGTTGGTATGCACGGTTGAAAAAACCAGGTGGCCTGTAAGCGCCGCCTTGATGGCTATTTCCGCCGTCTCAAAGTCGCGGATCTCTCCCACCATAATGATATTGGGATCCTGGCGGAGGAACGACCGCAAGGCCGTAGCAAAGTTCAGGCCGATCTGCTCTTTCATCTGAACCTGGTTGATCCCGGGCAACTGGAATTCCACCGGATCTTCAGCGGTCAAGATATTAGTGTCAGGGCTGTTCAACTGGGCAATGGAGGAATAGAGGGTGTTGGTCTTGCCGCTGCCCGTTGGACCGGTGACCAAAACCATTCCATAAGGCTTGAATATGGCCTTCTGGAACTTTGCCAGGGATTCCGGTTCGAACCCCAGCTTGGTCATGTCCAGATGCAGGTTCTCTTTATCCAGCAGCCGCAAGACAATCTTTTCCCCGTACAGGGTGGGAAGAACCGAAACGCGAAAATCGAGTGCCTTCTTCTTCCCATCCCTCAGCATCTTGATCATGATGCGGCCATCCTGCGGAAGCCGCTTTTCGGAAATATCCAGCCTGGACATGATCTTGACGCGGCTGATGATCGCGTCGCGGAGCTTATTGGGCGGGTTCATGATGGTCTGCAGGACGCCATCAATCCGGTACCGAACACGGTACTCCTTCTCGTACGGTTCCATGTGAATGTCGCTGGCGCCCCGCTTCTCGGCATCGGTCAGGAAATAGTTCACGAGCCTGATGACGGGCGCTTCCTCCGCGGCCTTTTCGAGTTGCTCCAGGTTTAATGCCGCTTCATCCTCTGCCTCGAGCTCGAGCGCCTCGTCTCCCCCCTCGCCGATGAAGCTAACCATTTCTTCCAGTTCTCTCTTCCGTTCCTCCTCCTCGACGCTCCCGTAATTCTTCTTTATCGCCTCGGCAATGGCCGTTTCCGACGCCACCACAGGCTCAATGTTGAAGCCCGTCATGAACTTGATGTCGTCCATGGCAAAAACGTTGGTCGGGTCAGACATCGCCAACGTCAAGGATGATCCCACTCGGCTCAGCGGCAGCACTTGAAACTTCAGCGCTGTATCCATGGGGATCAACCTGGTGACGCCCGGATCAACTTCAAAACAGTCCAGATTAATGGAGGGCACACCATATTGGTGAGAAAGGACCGCCATGACCTCCTCATCACTCATGAAACCGAGTCTCACCAGCGAGTTACCAAGCCGCCCTCCGTTCGCCTTTTGGTGTTCGAGAGCCTGCTTGAGTTGATCGGGGGTGATGAGGTTCTGTTTTAGAAGGATTTCACCAAGCTTCCCAGCCATTACCCCAACCCTCACCTGACTTTGGATGAAGCGCCATCAATGGGCATTGTTCCACCGCTGCCTGTGGTCACAGCAAGTCTTTTGCATTCACCAAGAAAATCGCGTCCCACGAAAACTCCCGTAGTCCTGTCAAGGTTATGACCAAACATGATTATCCGGCAATTGTACCTTCGTACTATGCGCAAGGCTTGTCATCCCAGGCCTGTGGCACTACACGAGTTCACCCTCCAATCCATCATGGTATTGTCTGGGTTGCACCTCTGGCATCTCCGGTTTTTCCCATTCGGCCTCCGGGGTTTCTTGACTTTGCTCTTAGGCGAGTATAAGTTTCTGGAATATGCAACGCGTGGCCAAGCAGCCGGGGATTCCCGCGGGCGAGTTGTTGCCCCGCTATTACTCTGTCCTGCGCGCCCGCTTCGGACCCCAGCAGTGGTGGCCCGCCCGGACGCGTCTGGAAGTCATTCTGGGGGCCATCCTCACCCAGAACACCACCTGGCACAACGCCACCCTGGCTTTGCGCAATCTTCGCAAATCCGGCCTGCTAAGCTGGCAAGCATTACGGCGCGCCTGCCTTTCCGGTCTGGAGGCGTGTGTGCGACCCTCGGGCTTTTACCGGCAGAAAGCTCGAACCATCCGAGATTTTGTTGACTGGCTTTCGCGGGAGCACGCTGGCTCGTTGGATAGGCTATTCTCTCTGCCGACGGATGAACTGCGGCGCCGCCTCTTGGACCTCCGGGGTCTCGGGCCGGAAACGGTTGACGCCATCATCCTCTACGCCGTCGAGCGTCCCCTCTTCGTGGCGGATGCTTACACCCGGCGCGTATTGGCAAGGCATGGATTCGTCTCTGAGGCCGCGGACTACCATCAAACCCAGGAGTTTCTGCACGCGCATTTACCGCCCGATACGTCTCTTTTTAACGAATTCCATGCGCTCCTGGTCGCGGTGGGAAAGAAGCACTGCAAGCCCCAGTCCCCGAGGTGCGCGGGGTGCCCGCTGGAGGAATTCCTGCCCGAGGGAGGCGCTGCTCAACGGCGGGCGCAAGCCCCGGCGGGAACCTGCTCCTGGCAGGAACTTCAGCCTGCCTAAGGTTCGGATATGGGTGAATATCCCAACGATCGTCGCAAGATTGCCTTGATTTTCTTGCTGGTGCTGGTGCCCGCTCTGTTCTTCCTGGGCTGGAGCCAGGCCTCGTTAAACCTTTCCTTCCTCCATCCCAGCAACCCTGAGGAAACACTCCTGCTGCTGGCGCTTTCCGCCGTCATCTTTCTGGCGTTCGTCATATTTGCGTTGATTCTACTGCGCATTCTGCTGAAGTTGTACGTCGAGCGCCGGCAGCAACGACTGGGCGCCAGGTTCAAAACCAAGATGGTGGTTGCCTTCCTGGGGCTATCCTTGGTGCCGGTCTGTTTTCTCTTTGCCTTCGCCTACGGCCTACTGAACCGGACCATCGACCGCTGGTTTGGGATTCCCTTTGACCTGATCCGCGCGGACTCGCAGGAAATAGTCCAGCAACTGCACTCCCTGGCGCAAAGCCGTTCCTCGCACATCGCCCACCACTTGGCCAGCAGCGAAATCTTGGCCCGCGCTGTGGCCGCCTCCAACCATGAAGAAATCCTGCGCCTTTTCGAGCGCGAAGTGGCGGACCTCAACCTCGAGTCCGCGATGTGCTTCGACCGCCATGGCAGGCTCCTTGCCCATGCCGGCGACCCGTTTCCTGACCCCTCCGAAGTTGCCAGGTTGTATCCCCAATTGACCAGCGGCCGGGTTCCGCCGGCAGGTCTTTCCGGCAACTGGCGCTCGAGTGATTTCGAGATGTTCGTCTCCGCACAGCCGCTCCTTGATTCTGCCGGGGGAGTCATGGGAACGGTGGTTGGCGTCACCCGCCTCCCCCTGAAACTGATGCTCATCTCTCAGCAGATTCAGCGTGAGACGCAAAAATACGCTCAGCTCAGCAGCGAGCGGCGGGCCCTCAAGCGCACCTACCTTTCCATGCTTTGGTTGCTGACCCTGTTGATCCTATTTATCGCCACCTGGTTTGCATTGTTCCTCGCCAAGCAGGTCACAGTTCCCATCCAGGCCCTGGCCGAGGCTACGCAAGAGGTGGCCAGAGGCAATCTCGGCTTCCAGGTATCCACTCGCGCTGACGACGAACTGGGAATATTGATCCATTCCTTCAACGCCATGACCCGGCAACTTCAGGAGAACCGTCTGGCCATCGACCAGGCTGCCAAGGAACTCCAGGCCGTCAACCGCCAGTTGGAGGAGCGCGGCAACACCATTGAAGCCATTCTCGAGAACATCCCTACCGGCGTCATCTCCTTCGACCCCCAGGGCCAGATAACCAGCGTGAACAAGGTGGCAAAACGCATGTTTGGCCGCGACGATACGCGAGCCGTCCGAACCTTGGCCGATCTTTTCACCCCCGAGGATACCCGCGACGTGGCCCGCCTTTTTCGCCGCGCCACGCGCCAAGGTGTGGCCTCGCGGCAAATGGAACTCGATCTCGGCGGGCGCCGCGCCTTCACCTCCCTGACGGTGTCTTCAGTCCGTGCTCGGCACGGCAAAATCGGGTCCGTGCTTGTTCTCGAGGATTTGTCCGAGCTCGTACAGGCTCAGAAGGCCGCGGCTTGGCAGGAAGTTGCGCAGCGCGTCGCGCACGAGATCAAGAACCCCCTCACTCCTATTCAACTTTCCACCGAGCGGATCAGGCGACTCATCGAGCGTGCGGGGACCCTTCCGCCGGACCTGCTGCGCGTCGTCTCCGAGAGCGCCTCGTTGGTCGGCCGCGAAGTGTCCACGTTGAAATCACTGGTGGATGAATTCTCGGCCTTCGCCCGTTTTCCCGCCTCCAAACCTCTTCCCTCCAGCCTGAACGACATTGTCGAGAACGCCTTGAAGATCTTCGATGGCCGCCTGAGCGGGATTGAAATCCACCGGGATTTGTCCCCGAATCTGCCGCTTGCCCCGGTCGATCCTGAACAGATGAAACGCGCTGTGGCCAACCTGATTGACAATGCCGCCGAGGCCCTCGCACACGCGCTGCAGAAGGAAATCTGGGTTCGAACCGCGCTCGATGCCGAGCACGACGTCGCGGAAATCACCGTGGCGGACAGCGGCCCGGGCATCGCCCCGGAGGACAAAGAAAAGCTCTTCCTTCCCTTTTTCTCCACCAAGCGTCGCGGCACGGGCTTGGGTTTGGCCATCGTCAGTCGAATCGTCTCCGAACAAAAGGGGATAATCCGGGTGGAGGAGAATCAACCCACAGGCACCAAGTTCATCATTGAACTGCCTGTCGAGCGCGCCCCGGTCGAGCCTCCCGTCCCCGCACGCGAACAGTAGGCAGCACCCATTTTAGATTTTGGATTTTAGATTAGGTGAGCGGCACGACAGCCATTTTGGATTTCAGATTTCGGATTCTTTAGCTGGAAAGCAGGACTCCTT
>JBAVYG010000767.1:0-1734 GCA_049698675.1 Terriglobia bacterium | reverse complement strand
GCGTTGAAGTTAGGAAAACCACCCTCTCCCTTGGGGAGAGGGTGGCCCGCTGCCGGCGCTTTGACCAGCCGGAGCGGGCCGGGTGAGGGGTTATTTGGCTAGGGCTCGGAGCGCAACGTGAAGCAATTCTCGGACGCACAATTCCGTTCCTGAGCAGGTTTGGTCGAAGCGAGTTGAATCTGACGGATTGTAAGGGAACAGCCTCCCTTAATTTGCGAATTCGGGTTGAACTGTTGATCGCCTGGAAAATGTGGAGTCGGGCCGGAGGTGAGCGCCGACGATTGACCCGCTAAGGGGCGTCAGCTATACTGAATTTCTGACAGGGTATGCCAAACATACTTCGAGAAATCGTGGATTCCGCTTCAGCTCTGGCCAAGGGGTTTTCCGTCACCTTTAGGACCATGTTCCAGCCCACGGTGACGGAGAACTACCCGGACGAACCCGTTCATTTTGAAGACCGCTACCGCGGGCTGCACATTTTGAAACGCGATGAAAATGGGCTCGAAAAATGCGTAGCCTGTTTCCTTTGCGCGGCGGCTTGCCCGGCAAATTGCATCTACATCGAAGCTGCCGAGAACACCGGCGAGCATCGAATCAGTGCGGCTGAGCGTTACGCAAAGGTTTACAACATTGATTACAACCGGTGCATCTTTTGCGGCTACTGCGTGGAGGCCTGCCCTTGCGACGCCATCACCCACGGCCACGGGTTTGAAATTGCCGCTTATGATACCAACTCCCTGGTTTACCGCAAGGAGCAGCTCCTCGAACCCGTGCCTGCCACTGCGGGCGGCAAGAAATAGTCCGCGATTGACTTTCGCGGGTCCGAAGGCTAAATTGTTAAAGAGTTAATGAGCAGTAAACTTTCTCTCCCCAACGCCGGTTTTCGGCGCGTCCCTCGACCACCGCATGATGGTTATTCTCTGATTTAGGAGGATGTGAGGCATGCAGAGCAAATGAAGACGAGTGTAAAGGTTCTGAAAGGAGTTGAAGAGTTGGTAGGAACGCACGATGCAAACCTGCGCTTGCTGGAGAGGTGTTTCAATGTTTCGATACACCTCGGCGAGGAAGGGCTGGAGATCGAAGGCGGGGATCTGGAAGTCCGGCGCGCGCAAAAGCTCCTGGAAGAGTATGCCGACTTGGTGGAGGCCGGGTCCCGCTTTGACAGCTCGGAGGTCGAATCCTTCCTGCGCATCGTCGGCCAGGATCCGGATGCCACGCTGAAGGGTCTTGCCGAGGCCGGCCGCCCGCGGACCTTCGGCAAGAAATCCATCACCCCCAAAAGCCTGAACCAGCGCACCTATGTGGATGCCATTGAGCGGCACGACATGGTGTTCGGAATCGGCCCTTCGGGTACGGGAAAGACTTACTTGGCCGTGGCCATGGCCGTGGATGCACTGCTGACCAAAGAAGTCAGCCGCATCATCCTGGCGAGGCCCGCCGTGGAAGCGGGCGAACGGTTGGGATTCCTCCCCGGGACAATACAGGAGAAAGTGAACCCGTATTTGCGCCCGCTTTACGATGCTCTTTACGACGTATTGGACCCGGACAAGGTGGAACGCTATTTGGAGAAAGGCATTATTGAGATCGCGCCTATCGCATTCATGCGCGGCAGAACTTTGAACGACGCCTTCGTGATACTTGACGAGGCCCAGAACACGACCAGCGAGCAGATGAAGATGTTTCTGACGCGATTGGGCTTCAACTCCAAGGCGGTGGTCACGGGGGACATCACCC
>JBAVYG010000766.1:0-4691 GCA_049698675.1 Terriglobia bacterium | reverse complement strand
GTATTGGCTGACCGCCGCCGCCAGGTTGTAGAAATTGCGGCTTCCCGCGTAGGCTTCATCGCCGCGCATCATCCCCGCCCATTGAATATCGCTCATGGCGTTGGTGCCGCTGTCCGTGAGCAGGTCGATGTAAACGTCCTGCGAGCGAAGCAGGAAGGTATTGTAGCCGGCCTCGACGATGAACTTCTCCCGCTCCTGGCGCGTCGTCATGCGGATGGGCTCGACCATCTTGATCTTCCAGGGCTCAGCCCAGGAGCGCCGGGAAGGCTTTGGGTAGGACATGCGGTGACTCCTTATTATCCGCAGATTACTCAGATTTCACAGATCAGGCAAGCTGAAGGCAGAAGAAGAACCGAGCAGAGCAGGCAAACCTAATGCCGCCCCGTACCCATGCGATTCCATTGGGCGGGCCACAACCACGTCGGCGTTCTTAGTCTATCTCTTGCCCTACCCATTTTTCATCTGTGTAATCTGCGAAATCTGTGGACTGGGGGCCTTTTGCTCTTCGCGAGCCAGAGCCTTCTCCATCAGGCGGGGGTAGTCGAAGCTCAGAACGCGCTGGCAATTGCGGCAGCGCCACACCGGGTCTTGCGGATCGAGGTAGTTGAAGTTGACGCAGCCGCAGTCGCAGACGACCTGCAGCCCTTTGCTGCGCCCTTGAATCAGCTTCACATCTTGGGGCCCAACCGGAAATTTCATTTGACTCCCTCGCCACAACCTTATCCGCAGATTACGCAGATTTCACAGATTGGGCTAGCGACTTAACCACCAGCCACTAACGACTAGCCACTGTTCTTCTTCCCTACCCGTCCTTCATCTGCGTAATCTGCGAAATCTGTGGATTGCGTCTTTCGCTAAACGCGCTCGCGGAGCATCACGCGGTCCTGGCTGTCCACTTCGCGGAGCCGGACTTCAATCACTTCCGTGCCTGATGTTTGCAAAACCCTGCCCACATAGTTCGCCTGGATGGGCAACTCTCTGTGCCCGCGGTCGATCAAGACGCACAGTTCCACCCGCCGTGCCCGCCCGTGATCCACCAGGGCATCCAGCGCGGCGCGAGTGGTTCGGCCCGTGTAGAGGACGTCGTCCACAAGGATCACCGTCTTGCCCTCCACGGAAAACCGCAGGGGCTGCTGGACCACGGGCTTCTGACCGCTTCTCAAGAGGTCATCGCGGTGGGGGGTGATGTCCAGCATTTCGACCGGGGGCGCGGTCTTTTCGATCTCTGTCATCTTCTTAGCCAAACGCTCGGCCAGCGGGACTCCGCGGCGGCGGATTCCCACCAGAACGACCCCCTCCAGGCCGTTGTTGCGCTCCAGGATTTCGTGCGCCAGGCGCATCAGCGTGCGGTCAATCTCCGAGGCCGACATCAACTGCGCCTTGTCGCGAACCACCGCACTCTTGGATTGAACGCTTCCAGCATTTTCCATAGCAGGCTCCCAACCGCCTGATTATAGCATTCTGCCCTTCTTTGACGGTGTCATTCCGAGCGCAGCGAGGAATCTCGCTCTGCTTACAAGTCGAGGAGTCGAGGGTCGAGAAGTTCTTAACTCCTCGACATTCGACTCTCGACTTCTCGACTTATTTGATACGCTCGGCGCAAATCGCGGACGTAGTGATCCGCTTCCCGTGTGGGCTTGGGAATGCGGAATCCATCCACGCACTGCTTCACCAACCCGACGGCGGAATCGAGCGAAACCCGATGTCCGGTGGTGACGTAAATGGGTCTAACGTCGTCCCTCGTCCGCAACACCACCCCAAGGCGCTCACCTTCCAGCATCAGTGGCGTGGTCGAGCCCGCCTTCTTGCCGGGCTCTTGGTGCTCACCCACCAGCCGTGACTTGGCGCAGCCGATGGTGGGCTTGTCAAACAAGATGCCAATGTGGCACGCGATGCCGAACCGGCGCGGGTGTGCGAGTCCGTGGCCGTCAATCAGGATAAGGTCCGGCTCGGTCCGCAGCCGGGCAAAGGCCGCGAGCAGTACGGGGCTCTCGCGGAACGAAAGCAGGCCGGGGACATAGGGAAAACGGAGCTGGCGCCGCGCCATCCGGCGCTCTACTTCCTCGAAACCCGGAAAGCGATAAACAATGACGCCGGCAAAAGCGACCTCGGTCTCGGGGTCAAACGCCATGTCCGCGCCCGCCACGAAGCGGATCTCTCCAAACCGGTCCTGCAATTCCACACGCTCGCGCAAACTTTCCTGAAGCCGAATCGCTTCGCGGGGTGTCAGGTCCCAACCGGTCTCGATCCGGAGTTCCATCGCCATTCCTATATTCTAGCGCGGGAAATGCCGCGCCACAGCGTCTTAACGAGCGCGCCCCGCAAATGACATCCCGTGCTACACTTCCTGTCCTAGCCGCACGAGTCGGAGGTCGGGCCCCAAACGCCGCAGGTCACAGCCCAATGCTGGCGTGAGATTTTCTTGTTTCTTTGGGAATTTCGACTTTGGACTATTGGTGGTCTCCTGCCATGAAACATCTCAACTTCGAGTTTAAGGCACGGTTGAATAACGAGCAGCAGGTTCGGGCGGCGCTCAAGAGATTGGACGCCCGCTTTATTGGGACTGACCACCAGATCGACACCTATTTCCGCGTCCCTTCCGGGCGGCTGAAGGTTCGGGAAGGCCGCCTCGAGAACGCCCTGATTTTCTACCAGCGCAGCAACCTTCGCCGCGCCCGCCAGGCCAGCGTTGAAATGATGCTTCTTCCGCGGCGGAACTCCCTCCGGGCGATCCTTGCGCGCTCCCTCGGGACACTGGCCGTGGTGGACAAGCGCCGCGAGATTTACTTCGTCAAGAATGTGAAGATTCACCTGGACCGCGTCCGCCGGTTGGGCAAGTTTCTCGAGGTTGAAGCCATTTCACGCGTGGGTGACGTGAAAAGGATACGGTCCCAGGCGCGCCAGTTTCAAGAACTGTTTGGCATTACCGCGAAGGATATCGTCGCGGAATCGTATTCCGATTTGATCCTTGCCAAGAGCCCATCGTAGAGTAGAGGCCGCCTTCAGGCGGGCATCATCGCAAAACCTCCCGCCCTGCACCCCTGGCGTATCATGGGCGTCCGGCCCATGTCGTCGCTTGGTCATTCAGGGTGCGCGGTATCGCCCTTTTCGACTTTCGACTCCCGACCCTCGACTGCCTCAGGAGGGCGGAGGATTTCAAATCCGTTTGGCTCGTTTTTACCGGGACATCGAATCCTGAACGGTCTGCGCCCGCCCCCTGCCCGTAATGGAAAGAAAGTGGATGGCTAATGTGGAAAAAAGGCCTTTCCGTACAGCAGAACGATTGAAACCTGCGGGTGACATCCGCTAACCTCTAGGCTGCGTCAGGTCTTGGGCAAGATCAGGGCAAGATCTAAAGAGAATGGAAAACAAAAGCCCTAGCCGCTCGCAGGGAGGCTGGCTCCTCCCTGCGTCTGCGGCTGTCCTCACCGAGCGCAACAAGCTCTACCACAACAACCACAATGGCACTTTCACTGAACAGGCCGTGCAAGCCGGTATTGCCTTCAGCGAGGATGGCGTAGCGCGCGGCGCCATGGGGATTGACGAGGATGACTTCGACCACTCGGGCTACCCCAGCCTTGCCATCGGCAACTTCTCCAACCAGATGCTCGGTCTGTACCACAACGAAGGCAACCGCTTCTTCATCGACATCGCACCTTCCTCATCGGTGGGCCGCGCCAGCCTGCTCTCGCTTTCTTTCGGCCTCTTCTTTTTCGATTACGACCTGGACGGCCTCGAAGACATGTTCGTAGCTAACGGCCACATCGAGCCGGATATTGGGCGCATCCAGCCGCAGGTGACTTACGCCCAGCTCCCCCTGCTGTTCCACAACGAAGGCCACGACAAGTTTCAGGAGGTCGGCAGGCAACTCGGGTTCACGCGCCGCTGGGTGGCGCGCGGCGCCGCCTACGCCGATATCGATAACGACGGCGCGCCGGATATCCTGATTGCAAGTAACGGCGGGCCTGCTTACCTTTTCCGCAACGTGGGCGGCAGCCGCAACAACGCCCTCCGAATCAGGACCGCCGGCACGCGCTCGAATCGGGACGGCATCGGCGCGCAGGTCCGCGTCACCTCGGGCGGCAACACCAACTGGCAGACCGTCCACTCCGGCTCGAGCTACTGCTCGCAGAGCGAACTCACCTTAACGTTTGGCTTGGGGAAAGCCATTCAGGCTGACAGCGTGGAAATCACCTGGCCCAGCGGCCAGCGCGACACCCTCCACAACCTCAAAGCCAATGCAACTTACACCATCGAAGAGGGCGGAACGATCGTCAGCGCGAAACCGTTCAAGAGGTAACTTGAGTTTTGCGAGCCGCTCGAAACCGCTATAATGGCATTTATGGCCACTAAGACAGCGCCTAATCTTTCGACGGTTGAGCGGCTTCTTGATGAAGTTGACGAATGGTGTGGGCGGGTTCAGGAGGTTCGCCAGAGGCTGGGACGCTTGCCTCGAGCGAGCGAAGCGTATTTGGACCTTCTGCCTGACCTCGAGGTTGAGCTCGACACGCTCAGGTTGAAAACCCAGCATGCCCTCGAAGCTCTCGAGGAATTCGAAGATTCATTGCCCGAGAGCGATTGAGTCCCACCCTGGCGAATCCGTGTCGTCTTGCTGAACGCTGACCGCCGAAAGCTCAGGGTCGCGTCAAAGTCCCCAAAAGGTAACATCACAAAGCGGTTCTGCCGCCCGC
>JBAVYG010000765.1:0-1806 GCA_049698675.1 Terriglobia bacterium | reverse complement strand
CTCCCTGGCCCCCTCCTCGGAGAGGAGGGGAATTGGTGAGCTAGCTCCCCTCCTTGCGAAGGAGGGGGCTAGGGGGTGGTTGACACGAACCTACGCTGGCTTGTCCCACTTGTCGCTGGCCGACCGGAATGCCTCCGCAAACCCCGTGAACTCTCGAAACAGGCGCACCAGATCGCCCCGCTGCATGCCATCTTTCAGCAATTGGGCGCTCAACGAATCCGAGTTGGGGGCCTCCAGGGGGCCAAAACAACCGTAACAGCCGCGATTGTAGGCAGGGCAAATCGCGCCGCAACCTGTTTGGGTCAGCGGGCCCAGGCAGGGCAACCCGCGCGCTACCGTTACACACACTGTCCCTCGCTTCTTGCACTCCATGCACACTGAATCCCCAGGCAAATGGGGGGCGCGTCCTACCAGCAGGGCGGTAATCACTTCCAAAATCTGGTTCTTGTTGATGGGGCACCCATTCACCTCAAAGTCCACCGCCACGTGGGAAGAGATGGGGGTGGATTGCTCCAGGGTGTGGATGTAAGCGGGCGTGGCATAGACAGCGCGAGTGAATTCCGCCACATCTTTCCAATTTCGCAGGGCCTGGATTCCCCCCGCCGTGGCGCAAGCGCCGATGGTGACCAGAAACTTCGATTCCTTGCGCACCACCTGAATGCGTTTTTCATCTTCGGCGGTGGTAATCGACCCTTCCACAAGCGCCACGTCGTACGGGCCGGGCAAGATTTGAGACCGGGCCTCCAGGAAATATGCGATCTCCACCTCACCCGCGAGGCTCAGCAACTCGTCTTCAAGGTTCAAGAGCGCCAGTTGACAGCCATCGCAGGAAGAGAATTTGAAAACGGCAAGCTTGGGACGAACGTCTGGAGGCATATTAGAAGTCCTCCTTGCCAAAGAATGGTTCAATAGCCGCAAAATTCAGCACGGGGCCTTCCTTACAAATAAATGTGGGGCCGAACTGGCAATGGCCGCAGAACCCGATGGCGCATTTCATGTTTCGTTCCATGGAGAGGAAGATGGATTCCTTGGGGATCCTTCGCGCCAGCGCTTCATAGATCACGAACCGCATCATGATTTCCGGCCCGCAGGTCATCACCAACGTCTGCTTAGGGTCAACGCGGATGCGATAGAACAACGCGGGAACCACTCCCACTTGGCCGCGCCAGTTCTCGTCCGCCAGGTCCACGGTGGTATGAACCTCCACGCCGCCGGCCTGCCAGCGTGCAAATTCCTCGGTGTACAGAAGATCGGCAGGGGTGCGAGCGCCGCACAACAGCACCACCCTGCCGTAATCCTCGCGGTGGCGCAAAATCGAGAACAGCGCCGGGCGCAGCGGCGCCAACCCGATCCCGCCCGCCACGATGACCAAGCTCTTGCCCCGGGCTTTCTCAAGAGGCCAGGCGCTGCCATAGGGCCCTCGAACCCCGAGCATATCACCCACCTTGAGGCGCCCCAGCGCGCGCGTAACGCTGCCCGCATAACGAATGGTGTGGCCCACCACCTTGGGCGTGCCGGGGTTGGAACTAATCGAGATGGCAACTTCTCCGAACCCGGGCAGGTAAATCATGTTGAATTGCCCGGCTTGGAAGCGATAGGTGGAAGCCTGAGCGGGTTCCGTGAAGACCAAGGAAAAGGTCGCAACACCGTAGGCCTCGGGTTGGATTTCCTCGATAACCGCCGGATGGGGCAACATTGGGTCCGGCATCATCCGCAGTTGTGCAGGGGCAGGTGCTAAGCTCATCGTTGAACCTTCTCGCGAATAGCTTTAACTTCTTCGGTCAAGTCAATTCCTACGGGACACCA
>JBAVYG010000764.1:0-6484 GCA_049698675.1 Terriglobia bacterium | reverse complement strand
CCGTTCTCCCGCCACGGCAGGTCCGTTGGTCAGTAATGGGCGTCAGTCAAGATTGGCGGGGAGCAATCCCTGAGGGGCGAGCCAACACCGAGCGGTGACGCATTTTCGCTCAAGGTAGGGAGTTCCCTGCGGCTCGATATCATATTCCAAGCGGGTGTCGCTCTTCCTCGCACTTCCCTGTGATTCCGGTAGCGTAACCATAGCTCTCGGCCTTCGCAAACGCGACTCCACTTCAGCGCACGAGCCGCCTTCTCCTCTCATCCCAGCGGCGAACGAGCTCATCGAATTTCTGGCTTTGCTCCGGCGACAGGATTTGCCGAATTCTGTCGCGCGTCTCCTGCCGGATTGCATCTAACTGGGAATCCGCTTGTTGCTGGGCGCTTTCAAACTTCTTGGTTGAACCATCTATAATCTCTTCCAGTTGTGGGACCTGCGTGTCGGAGAGGTTGAGCTCGGCCTTGAGGCGGCTGATGAAACTTCGTCTATTGAACGGCCGATGCCAGTGACCCGTGCTCCAGGCGTAATAGTAGACGCAGGCCCCCCCGACGATTGCACCCAGTAGAAATGTCAGCGCGAAATAGAGGTAGGCTCTTCGGCTCATTGATCTCCTTAGCCGACATTAGTCGGGCAGCCTTCCTGGAAACAAATCGTGTGAATCCCCGACGTCGCCACCGATTACGTCGGGCTGCGACAATTGACTATTGCTCTGCAAGCCGAGAAAATCCGCGCCGGCAACTCCCCGGACCGGCCCCGAGGTCGGCAGCGCCAAACTAAGAAGCAAGGCCAGAGTCAGGGCAAGGGTGGCATAAACGAACCGCCGGCCTACGGTCTCGAAAAACTCCCGCCGCGCCCCCTTCTCGTCCCATTCTTGCAGTCGCCGAACCACTCGGGAGGCAAACCCCAACGAGGCTTCCGGCGCCCCCTCCTCCGCTAAGGCGCAAAAGCCGGCATGCACCAGACGTGCCTCACGCAAAAACCCCCCGCAACCCGCGCACTTGCTCAGGTGCTCCCGCGCCTCCGCAGACAACTCGCCGCCCCTCAGGTCACTGACAAGATCCCGAATCGCTTTGCAATCCATGGCCTATTTTCCCTCCTGCCGCCATCGCCCCAGGTCTTCAAGCATCCTCTTCCTGGCACGGTGGAGGCGCACCTTAACGGTGCTTGACTTCAGATTCAAGAGGTCCGCAATTTCCTCCACGGAGAAGTCCTCCAACTCCTTTAGGGTTAGAATGACGCGGTCATCCGCTGGCGCACGAGCGAGTAGCCTGCCGACGAAATCCCTCAGGGTTACCTTCTCTCCGTGATCCAAACCTTGCGGTTGAGGGCTTTCCACCTTGCGTTCCAGTTCTCGCGCACTTTCTTCAGTCATCTCCGAGTAGTAGCTGATGCGCGAGGCGCGAACTTTGCGCAAATAGTCATAGCAATGGTTCACCGCAATTCGGGACAACCACGTGGCAAAGGAAGACTGAAAGTTGTAACTTCGAATGGCGCGAAAAGCCTTGAAAAATATCTCTTGGGCGAGGTCTTCCACTTCGTCACGGCGGCGGACCAGATGAAACACGATTGAAAAGATACGCTGCTGATGCCTTTGCACGAGGGGACCGAATGCTTCACTATCCCCTTGTTGAGCACGTCGAATGCACTCGATTTCGTGGGTGGCCTCAGACTCCAAACTTGCCATTCAAATTCCATGTCTGGGCCTCCCTCAATAGCAGGGACGAGGGAGGTTGCCAATTGGTTACAGATAGCGGCCCAAGCCAATCTGCACTCTGCCAATAGAAACCATTGACGGAGTTAATACTTTATGGAAAAATCAGAGCATGGTCATAGGAACGCGTCTGAAAAAGTTAAGAGAAGATCGATCACTATCCCAGGGCGACATTGAAAAGCGTACCGGCCTCTTGCGTTGCTATATCTCCAGAGTGGAGAACGGCCACACGGTGCCGTCTCTCGAAACCTTGGAGCGGCTTGCCGCAGCACTGGAAATCCCCCTCTACCAGCTCTTCTACGAAGGGGACGGAGAACCGGTCCTGCCAAACCTGAGCAAACGTCGAACCACGCAAGAGTTGGTTCTCGATGCCGAGCAGGAAAAGGAAGTGCGCTTTTTTGAGAAGGTAAAACGGCTTCTCTCAAAGATTGATGAGAAGGACCGGCAACTCCTGCTCTATATGGCTCAGAAACTGGCAAGTCGGTAGCCATCGCCCTTTAGCGTTTAAAGGTATGGTGTCTTTGGCTTCCATCAAGGCGGCCGGGGAGTAGTCTATTCCCACTCGATCGTTCCCGGCGGCTTTGAGGTAATGTCGAAGACGACGCGGTTTATTCCCTTCACTTCATTAACAATTCTGGTCGCCAGCCTTTGCAGAAGCGCCGGGGGAAGCTTCGCCCAGTCGGCTGTCATCCCGTCTTCTGATTCGACAGCTCGAATGGCGATGGTAGAGGCATAAGTTCGCGCGTCACCCATTACACCCACGCTCGAGACAGGCAGTAGAACAGCGAAAGCCTGCCACAAGCACGTGCCAAGCCCGGCTGCTTCCACCTCTTCCCTCACAATGGCGTCAGCATTCCGGACCATTTCCAATCGCTCTTCCGTAACCTCACCCACGATCCGCACGGCCAACCCTGGGCCGGGGAATGGCTGCCGGTTCACCAGCCGTTCATCCAAGCCCAATTCCCGGCCCACGACACGGACTTCGTCCTTGAAAAGTCCCCGTAGCGGTTCGATGAGCCGGAACTTCAAGTCCTGAGGCAATCCTCCCACGTTGTGATGGCTTTTGATCGTAGCGGCAGGACCCTTGACAGAAACCGATTCGATCACGTCCGGGTAGAGCGTCCCCTGCACGAGGAACCGTACATCGCCAAGCCGGCGAGCTTCGGCTTCGAAGACGCGGATGAATTCCTCCCCGATGATTTTGCGCTTCTGCTCGGGGTCCGTAACCCCCCTGAGCCGGGTCAGGAAGCGGGATGAGGCATCCACCGTGCGGACATTCAAGTGGGCTTGCTCCCGAAGCATTGCTGCCACCTGTCCGAACTCCCCCTTCCGAAGCAGGCCATTATCGACGAACAAGCAGCTCAGGCGGTCGCCGATGGCCTGTCCCACCAGCGTGGCGGCGACGGCAGAATCCACTCCCCCCGAAAGCGCGCACAGCGCCTGCCCGCCATTTACCTCGCTGCGAACCTGCTCCACGGTCTCCTCGATGAAAGACCTGGGAAACCAGTTCGGCTGAATTCCGGCGACATCCTCTACAAAGCGTTTGAGGATTTCCGCGCCGTGCTCCGTGTGGCGGACTTCCGGATGGAACTCCACCGCGTAAATCCTCGCCGTCGGGTTCTCAATCACCGAAATGGCGTTCTCTGTCCTCCCGGTAATCGAGAACCCAGGCGGAACTTCCGCCACATGGTCGCCGTGGCTGTTCCAAACGCGCAACGGCGACTCGAGGCCTTTCAGGAGTTTCGTGGATGGGTAAATCTCGAGCTGGGCGAACCCGTATTCCCGGCGCCGGGCGGGCTCCACCCGTCCGCCAAGCTTGTGGGAAATCCACTGCAACCCATAGCAAACCCCGAGCACCGGGATGTCCAACGTCAAGACCCGCTCGTCACAGACAGGAGCGGCAGGGTCGTAGACAGACGACGGGCCGCCGGAAAGCACCAGGGCCTGCGGGTTCATCCCGAGCAGCTCATCGAAAGGGATATGGCAGGGGACGATGAGCGCATAGACGTGCATCTCGCGGATGCGGCGCGCGATCAGTTGCGTATATTGCGAACCGAAATCGAGAACGACAACCGGACGGGGATGTTCCATTTGAATAGACATTTATTGGCCGGACAATGTAGCACGGCCGGCCCGCCGCAACAAAGAACGAAGAACAAGTCAAAAGGCAAAACGCAAATGGCAAAGGGCAAAATTCAGAAAGTCTAGCCCTCTCCCCCTTGGGGAAGAGGGTGGCCCGCTGCCGGCGCTTTCACCAGCCGGAGCGGGTCGGGTGAGGGGGTTTCGTCTTGACCGCTACGCCGAGCAGCCCCCGCTACGTCTATCTGGCCACAATATTGATCAGCTTTTGCGGCACTATCACCACTTTGACAATTTCCTTGCCCATCAGGTGCTGGACCACCTTTTCTTCCGCCTGCGCCCTGGCGAGAATCTCTTCCTCGCCGGCACTGACCGCGACGCGAATTCGCGCCCGCAGTTTTCCGTTCACCTGCACGGGCATCTCCAGTTCATCCTCGGCAGCAAGTTCGCGGTCAAAGGCAGGCCAGGGAACGCGCAGCAGGGGCTGGGCGTGACCAAGCCCTTCCCAGAGCTCGTCGGCAATGTGCGGCGCAAAGAGCGAAAGCATCATAACCAGAAGTTCCAGAACGGCCTTGTGCACTTCCGGGCGGACTTTACCTGCCTCCACCGCTCCTTGCTGCTCAGCCAGCTCATTGACCAATTCCATGCACAGGGCAACGTCCGTGTTGAAATGCCAGCGGCCTTCCATGTCTTCCGTGACGTGCCGAAGAGTCTGGTGCGCCTTGCGCAGTACACCCCGCTCCTGAGGCGTAAATTGACCCTGTAGGTCTCCGTCACGGGAAAGCGCCTGCACAGGCCGTAGATGGTCCGCGTGCTTTGAAACCAGCCGGTAGACCTTGGCCAAGAAGCGCGCGGCGCCTTCAATTCCGGCGTCGCTCCAATCCAGGTCTTTCTCCGGAGGGGCCGCGAAAAGCATATAGAGCCGCACCGTGTCCGCGCCGTACATGGCGCACATTTCCGTGGGGTCCACCACGTTGCCCTTCGACTTGGACATCTTCGCCCCGTTTTTGATCACCATGCCCTGGGTGAAGAGGCGCGCCACCGGCTCCGCGAACTCCACCAAGCCGACGTCCCGCATCACCTTGGTGAAAAAGCGCATGTAGATCAGGTGCAGGATGGCATGTTCGATTCCGCCGATGTACTGGTCCACCGGGAACCAGTATTTGACCACCTCTTTATCGACCGGGGCCGTGGAGATCTGGGGCGCGGTGTAACGGTAAAAGTACCAGGATGAGTCCACGAACGTATCCATGGTATCCGTCTCGCGGCGCGCGCCTCCCGAGCACTTGGGACACGTGGTGTTGACAAACTCCGGAACCTCAGCGAGCGCCGAGCGGCCCTGGCCGGTTAATTTGACGTTCGACGGCAGCACCACCGGCAGGTCTCCCTCCGACACAGGGACAACCCCGCATTGGTCACAATAAATAACGGGAATGGGCGTACCCCAATACCGCTGGCGCGAGATCCCCCAGTCCTTCAGGCGGTATTGGACGGTAAGTCTCCCAAAGCCCTTTTCCTCCGCGTCCTGGGTCATGCGCAGGATGGCCTGAGTCGAAGAGAAGTTGCTGTAATCGCCCGAGTTCACCAGTCTCCCGTACTCAACATAAGCCTCTTTGGGCATGGATGCGGGCGCGTGCCCACTTGAATCTTGGGGAACGATGACCGTGCGAATGGGTAGCCCGAACGTCGAGCAAAACTCGAAATCCCGCTGGTCGTGCGCCGGCACGGCCATGACCGCCCCCGTCCCGTACTCCATCAAGACGAAGTTGGCAATCCAGATGGGAACAGTCTCCCCGCTGAACGGGTTCCGCGCTCCGAATCCAGTATCAACCCCAAGCTTTTCCAGATTCACTTCCACGCGCGCACGCACGGCGGAGGCTTTAATCCGCTCCACCTCTTGGCGCAGTTTCTCCGGCGTGTTCGAGCCGGCGACCAGTTTCTCCACCAGGGGATGCTCAGGGGCTAGGAAAACTGCCGTGCAGCCGAAGATCGTGTCCACGCGCGTGGTGAAGACGGGCAGAGGCTCTCCCAGTTCAACAACAGCGAAGTCCACTTCCGTCCCCAGCGATTTGCCAATCCAGTTCTGCTGCATGGCCAACACCCGTTCGGGCCAGCGCACCAGTTCTTTCATGTCGTCGAGGAGTTGTTCGGCGTAGGCGGTTATCTTCCAGAACCACTGCTCGAGCTCGCGCTCGACCACCGGTGTGTCCTCATGCCGCCAGCAACAGCCGTTCACCACTTGCTCGTTCGCCAGCACCGTTTCGCACTGCGGACACCAGTTCACCCGGCTCTTCTTGCGGTACGCCAGGCCTCGCTCATACATCTTGAGGAAGAACCACTGGTTCCAGCGGTAGTATTCGGGCAGGCAGGTGGCAATCTCACGTCGCCAGTCGTAACTTACGCCCAACCGTTTCAATTGGCCCCGCATCCGGTCGATATAGCTGAAGGTAAACTCCGAGGGATGGCGCTGTTGCTGGATGGCAGCGTTTTCGGCAGGCAGTCCGAAGGCGTCCCACCCGATGGGATGGAGCACGTTGTACCCCTTCATCCACATATATCGGGCCAGCGCATCGCCAATGGAATAGTTGCGCACGTGCCCCATGTGGATGTCGCCGGAGGGGTAAGGCAGCATCTCGAGCACGTAATACTTCTCTCGCTCGGGAGCTACCTCAGCCTCGAAGAGTCTTGCCTCTTCCC
>JBAVYG010000763.1:0-1785 GCA_049698675.1 Terriglobia bacterium | reverse complement strand
CTGGCAACCATGCCATACACCTCGGCTGAGCTAACCAGAAGAAAACGGCAGTCCATCCCCACCCGAAGCCAGGCCGCAAGGAGATTTAGTGCCCCCATGAAATTCACTTGATAGGTCAGTTCCGGGTTCTCGAACGACTCTGCCGGAGATGAAAAGGCGGCAAGGTGGTAAATCCGCTGGGGCTTGCATGACTGCACCACTTCGAGCACACGGTCAGAGTCGCGCAGGTCCGCCCGATCTATCTCGAGATGCTTTTCGATGTGCTTGATGTTTTCCAGGTCCTCATTGATACCTGCGAGCGCGATGACCTCTTCGCCTTTCCCCAGGAGGTAATCAGCGAGGTGCGACCCTGCAAACCCTGCACATCCTGTAATCAGCGTCTTCACTATCTGGCCTGCCCGCCCGAACAGCTAGCAGCCTCGCGCTTCAGCCGCGCGAGGTCCTCATCCACCATCATTTTGACAAGGCCTTCGAAGCTGACTTTTGGCTTCCAGCCCAATTCTTGCCGGACTTTCGACGAATCGCCGAGCAAGTGATAAACCTCAGCAGGCCGCAAGAAAGCAGGGTCTGTTTCCACGTAATCTCGATAATCCATGCCCAGGTGTCCGAATGCCATTTCCAAGAGCTGCCGCACGGAGTGAGCAACTCCGGTTGCCACGACGTAGTCTTGTGGTTTTTCCTGCTGCAACATCTGCCACATGGCTTGCACGTAGTCACCGGCAAATCCCCAGTCGCGTTCGGCGTCAAGGTTTCCCATCTTGAGCCTTGATTGCAGACCAAGCTTCACCCGCGCTGCTCCGTAACTCACTTTCCGGGTGACGAATTCCAATCCGCGCCGCGGCGACTCGTGATTGAACAGAATTCCCGAGCAGGTGAAAAGGCCGTAGCTCTCACGATAATTAACGGTAATCCAATGGCCGTAGAGCTTGGCCACGCCATAAGGGCTGCGTGGATAAAAGGCGGTCTTTTCGTTTTGCGGGCTCTCACGCACCATCCCGAACATTTCGCTGGAGGAAGCCTGGTAGAATCGTATCTTTGGATTCACCAATCGGACGGCCTCGAGTATGCGGGTCACCCCTAGTGCTGTGAACTCGCCCGTCAGCACCGGCTGGTTCCAGGAAGTGGGGACGAAGGATTGGGAGGCCAAATTATAGACCTCCTGGGGATCGACCTGTTGAAGAGCGCTGATCAGTGAGTTCTGGTCAAGGAGATCTCCCGGTATCAGTTCGATTCTGTCCTGTAAGTGATACAGCCGCTCGAAATTCACCGTGCTGCTTCGTCGGACTACGCCGCAAACGCGATAACCTTTTGAAAGGAGAAACTCAGCCAGGTAGGATCCGTCTTGCCCGGTTATTCCTGTGATCAGCGCGGTCTTGCTCATCCATCCCCCCCCCTCTCGGTGGTCAAAAATCAGAAGTCAGGAGTCAGAAGAACATGGTTTCAGCCTTCAGCTCTCAGCCCTCAGTTTTCAGCCTTGACACGTCCCAAATCTCGGTGCCTTCGGCGCCTCTGCTGTTGAGGGGCGCCATATCCGGAGAGCGCGACCCGAACCACGGTTGGGGGGCCGGGGGCTTTTCTTCTGACTTCTGACTCCTACCCTTTAGTGAATTCTTTCAGTAGTCTTCTAGCTTCCTATTTTTGAATTCTAGCATTCTCAGGTTAATAAATGAACCCATCTCTGATTTGAAACGTGACACGTCGAAGCGTTCCGCATTCCGACGAATGAAGGCGGGCGAGAAGCGCGTTTCGTTCAACTCAAAGAAACGGATCGCATCGGCCAGGGAC
>JBAVYG010000762.1:0-7346 GCA_049698675.1 Terriglobia bacterium | reverse complement strand
CTCCCGATCACTCCCACTGGTCACGACGATGGCGCGAGGATGGAGAACATGGAGGAGGTCCTCGTTGGCGACATTGTGTCCGAGACCCCACAGAGTGTGGAAGCGGTGGAAGAGTTAAAAATGGAGGAGCAATGCGGGAATGTTATTGAAAACAAAGGACCGCTGTGGAAAACTGGAGGCCAAGCGGGAATGTTTATGAAAACAAATGTCCTTAGCCAACAAGAGCGGGAATGTTATTGAAAAGAAAGGGCGTTAGGCGGTAGGTGGACATTGGAAACTGGAGATTGGAAACTGGAGACTGGGAATTGGAAATTGGACTAAAAATTGGAAACTAGACACTAGGGTGCCAATTTCCAGTTTCAAATTTCTAGTTTCTGGTTCTCTTACCTCCGCCA
This sequence comes from Terriglobia bacterium, assembly GCA_049698675.1. Taxonomy (GTDB): domain Bacteria; phylum Acidobacteriota; class Terriglobia; order UBA7540; family UBA7540; genus CAVROP01. The sequence goes on along the minus strand of JBAVYG010000762.1, from coordinate 6,951 downwards.
AATCTGTCCGTGAGTGCTACAATGACCTCGAAAAGGCTCCGTTTGGTCTTCCAGTGCCAGCGAGCCACCTCTCCTCTGGCCGGACGGGCGCGCCACCCCGGCGCCGTTCGGCGGGTTTCACAGATGCACGGGAAGTCCAATATCTACTCCCGCTGGTTGAAGGAAATAAAGAGGCAGGGACTTTTCCATCCCGGCCAGCGAGTCGGCGTGGCAGTTTCAGGCGGGCCGGATTCAGTATTATTGCTTCACTTCATGAAAGACCTGGCTTTGGAGTGGGGAATCACGCTGGCCGTGGTCCACTTCAATCATCATTTGCGGGGGGCCGAGTCAGACGCGGATGAGAGCTTTGTTCGGAGCCTGGCTGATTCAATCGGAATCGCTTTCCTCGGCGGCGAAGCTGAGGTAGCGCGGGTGGCTCGTGAGAAAAAGCGCAACCTCGAGGCGACCGCCCGCGAGCTGCGCTACCGATTTTTCTTCTCACTTGTGGAGCAAGGCCGGCTTGACAAAGTGGTGACGGCTCACACCGCCAACGACCAGGCTGAGACCGTGCTGCTGCGCTTATTGCGCGGCGCCGGAACGCGCGGCTTGAGCGGAATTTATCCTGTGCTGGAGGGCAAGGTCGTCCGCCCGTTTCTCGATCTCACGCGCGCCGAAATCACGCGCGAGATGGAAGCGCGCCAGCTCGAATGCCGGCTTGATTCAACCAACCTCGACTCCCGGCTGCGGCGCAACAAAATACGCATGGAGCTCCTCCCCCTGCTGGAGAAGGAATTCAACCCAGCCCTCATCCCGCTTCTCAAGAATCATGCTGACCGGGCACGGGATGAAGAAGCGTTCCTGGAGCAACAGGCCCGTGAGCGCAGCCGCCCCTGGCGCATCCGAGAAGGCGCAGAAGAGAAGATTCCGGTGCGCGCCCTGCGAGGGTTTGCGCCGGCAATTCAGCGGCTGGTTTTGCGGCAGATGCTTGAATCCGCGGGCAAGGGTTTGCGGGGCGTGGCTTACGCCCAAATTGAAGGACTCCTGCGGTTCGCCACCAGCGCCCAAAGTGGCCGGAGCCTCACTTTGCCGGGCGGGGCAGTAGCGAGAAAGGAATTCGACTGGCTCATCCTTGGTTCGCAATCGACTTCCGAGGATGCATACACTTACCCTGTCGCGGTCCCTGGAGAGATAACCGTCCCGTACTTAGGTGCTACCTTTCGGTTCAAGATTATTGAACCCCAAGGGATTCCTAAGGAGTATAATCAAAGGGTCAGTGGCGCCCTGGATCCGCAGAGACTGCCGCACAGATTGTTTCTGCGAAATTGGCGAGCCGGCGACCAGTTTTGGCCTTGGGGCAGCCGAAAGCTCCGCAAATTGAAGGAGCTGTTTCGTCAGCGGAAGATTCCTCGGAGGCAGCGCAAGCTCTGGCCAGTGTTGGAATGTGGGGAACAGATTGTGTGGGTCAGGGGATTCCCACCCGCAGCTTCCGTGGTAGCTTCTGCGGAGTCCCGAGCCATCTTGCTTATTGAGGAAGCTCGCGGCCCTCAAGGTTAGCGGGGGCTCGGAGCGGATGAGGCGAAGTATAGGAATTTGCCTTTCGTGGCCCGGCTCGCGAGAGCTGTGTGAAGCATCTAAGAGTAGAGTGGGACTAAGAGACCCGCGTAAGGTCTAAGGGGGCAGGAGGAGGAAGCCCAGTGAACTCGGCGGTCAAGAACATAGTTTTCTGGGTGGTGATGGCGGTCACCGCCCTGCTCATCTATGCGGTGGTCAAGGGGACCACCGGGACAAGCATCCAGGAGCTTACTTTTTCGTCCTTCATCAACGAGATTAATCGCGATAACGTCCGTGAAGTCACAATTACGGGGTCCGACGTTAACGGTACGCTGAAAAAGGAAGGCGCCAAGTTCAAAACCACCATCCCCACAAATTATCCCGACCTGTACAAGACTCTGACGGAAAAGAACGTCAGCGTCGTCATCAAGGATAGCTCCGGGGGTAACTGGATGACTTGGCTCGCTAACGGCCTGCCCATGATCCTGTTGTTGGGGCTCTGGATCTTCTTTATGCGCCAGATGCAGAGTGGCGGTAACAAGGCGCTTTCATTTGGGAAGAGCCGCGCCCGCCTTCTCTCCAGCCAGCAAAAGAAGGTGACGTTCAAGGACGTGGCCGGGGTTGAAGAAGCCAAAGAAGAATTGCAGGAGATCATTGAGTTCCTGAGGGAGCCGCAAAAGTTTCAAAAGCTCGGCGGCCGCATCCCCAAGGGTGTTTTGCTGGTTGGGGCGCCTGGGACCGGGAAGACCCTGTTGGCGCGAGCGATTGCCGGTGAAGCGAACGTTCCTTTCTTTTCCATCTCCGGCTCGGATTTCGTTGAGATGTTCGTAGGGGTGGGCGCTTCGCGGGTTCGCGACCTCTTCGAGCAGGGGAAGAAAAATGCACCCTGCATCATTTTCATTGATGAAATCGACGCGGTGGGCCGCCACCGAGGCGCCGGCCTAGGCGGTGGTCATGACGAGCGCGAACAGACGCTGAACCAATTGCTGGTGGAGATGGATGGCTTTGAGTCGAATGAAGGCGTCATCCTCATTGCCGCAACGAACCGTCCGGATGTTTTGGATCCCGCCCTTTTGCGCCCCGGCCGATTTGACCGGCGCGTGGTCGTTCCACGCCCTGACGTGGGAGGACGCGAAGCCATTTTGAAAGTACACACGAAAAAAATTCCTCTGGCTGAGGACGTGGAAATCTCAGTGCTGGCGCGCGGTTCGCCCGGCTTCTCGGGCGCTGACCTGGCCAACCTGGTGAACGAAGCGGCCCTGCTTGCCGCCCGCCAGAACCGTAAGACGGTATTGATGAACGATTTCGAGACCTCCAAAGACAAGGTCCTGATGGGCGCGGAACGCAAGTCCATGATCCTTTCCGAAGAGGAGAAGAAAAACACCGCCTATCATGAAGGCGGGCATGCCTTGGTGGCTTCCACGGTTCCTTACGCCGACCCGCTCCACAAGGTCACCATCATCCCTCGCGGCATGGCGCTGGGCGTGACCATGCAACTCCCTATAGATGACAAACATACTTACACTCGCGATTACCTCGAATCGCAACTGGCCATCATGATGGGCGGGCGCGCGGCGGAGGAAATCTTCCTGAACCACATTACCACCGGGGCCGGCAACGACATCGAGCAGGCCACTGAAATCGCGCGACGCATGGTGTGCGAATGGGGTATGTCAGACCTGGGTCCCCTGGCTTACGGGAAGCATCAGCAGGAAATCTTCCTGGGGCGTGACCTTTCGACCTCTCGTGATTTCAGCGAGGACACCGCCATCAAGATCGACCAGGAAGTGAAGAACTTTGTGGACACAGCGTACCTGAAGGCGAAGGACGTCGTGACCACTCACCGTGACGCCCTGGTGCGCATCGCGGAAGCTCTGCTGGTCCGGGAGGTGCTCGATGCCAGCGAGGTCAATCTGCTCATTGAAGGAAAACCTTTGCCGGAAGTGACTCGGCATGTGACTCCAAAACCTTCCCCACCGGAGACTACGCAGGTCTTGAAGCCTCATCCCGCGCCGGGCTTGCCCTCGCGCGAGCGGCCGCAGCCGGCGTGAAAGGCAGCGGCTAGTGGCTGGCTAGAGGGAGTATAAGGATAAAGGGTAAAGGATGAAGGATAGCGAAATCTAAAGTTCTACACTTCATCCTTTACCCTTTAACCTTTCAAACCAGCCACTAACCACGAGGCACTAGCCACTGTCTGCATGACCCCACGTCCAACCTTCGAATTGGAAATCGGCCATCTTAAAGTGCGCCTCGGCGAACGCACGCTCATTATGGCTGCCCTCAACGTGACGCCGGATTCCTTTTCGGACGGTGGGCTCTACCTTGATCCCGCCAGGGCCGTCGCGCATGGCCTCGAATTGGCGCGGCAGGGGGCAGACTGGATCGACGTTGGGGGTGAATCCACACGGCCGGGTTCACGCCCGGTTTCAGCCGAAGAAGAGTTGCGGCGGGTTCTGCCGGTGATCCGGAGCCTGCGGCGTAAATTACGCTCGACCCCCATCTCCATCGATACCACGAAAGCCGAGGTGGCAGAGAAGGCGGCGCAGGCCGGAGCCAGTATCCTGAACGACGTCAGCGGATTGCGATTCGATCCGCGCTTGGCCGACGTGGCGCGTCGCTACAAGACTCCCCTCATCCTGATGCACCTGCGCGGCCGGCCCGAGACGATGCAGACGATGCCCTTCGTGAGGGATATTTGGCGGTCGCTCAATCGGGGACTCGCGTGCTCGCTCCAGCGAGCTTTGGCGGCGGGCTTGCGCAGATCCCAGTTGATCCTTGATCCCGGCCTGGGTTTCGGCAAGTCCAGGTTTCAAAACTTTGAAATCCTCGCGCAGCTCAGGAAATTGCGACGGTTCGGCCTTCCCATCCTGGTGGGCACCTCGCGAAAGTCGTTTGTCCAGGCCATCGCCGCCGGCGCTGGTCTTCATGCTGCCGCACTTCACAGCTCGAGAAGAAAGGGAGGTCCCGCAGCTTACTGGCCGATGATTGAGAATCTCGAGGCGGAGCAAGCGCCCGCTCTTCAACTGGGCGATGCCGCCGCCGTGGTGGCATCAATCTTGAGTGGCGCCCACATCGTGCGCGTGCATGATGTCGCCGGAGTTTTGCCCGCGGTGCGCATCGCAGACGCCGTGCTCGCTGCCAGCCGCCGGGTGGAATGACGACGCGGCGGCGAAAGCGTGTACGGGAACGAGCTTTGTGGACTACAATAAGTGGGAAAATGTCGAACAAGCCGAAGCTTTTTGGCACGGATGGGATAAGAGGTGTGGCGGGTGAGTACCCCCTCGACCGCACGACTGTTTGGAACCTCGGACTCGCCCTGGGTAATATTCTTCGCAAAGAAGAGCCGGCCGGCCCCGTTCGAGTCGTTCTGGGACAGGATACTCGGGAGTCGGGAAGTTGGATTGCCCGTCGGCTCGCCGCGGGGCTGCGTTCGGCTGGCGCGCAAGTCACCGAAGCTGGTGTGATTACCACGCCCGGCTTGGCTTTCCTCACTTGTCATCTCGGTTTTTCTGCCGGCGTGGTCATTTCCGCGTCCCACAATCCATACGAAGACAACGGCATCAAGGTCCTTTCCAAGTCAGGAACCAAGCTTTCCGAATCCGTGGAGCTCGCGATCGAGGGGGAGTTGGCACAAGCGGGGTCTGGGGGAGAGAGAGATTCCGAGGCGCCTCTGGAGACCGCACCGCATTTGTTGGAGGCCTACCTGGAGCGGCTCCTCCAGATCATTCCGGCGGGCCTGGCGCTATCGCCCTATCGGCTGGTCGTGGATTGCGCACACGGCGCAGCTTATCGTGTGGTCCCGAAACTCCTCAGCCGCCTGGGCGTCGAGGCGCACCTTCTGCACGTCGAACCCAACGGGCGCAATATCAATCTCGCTTGCGGCTCACTTTATCCGCAGGTGATGGCGCAGGCCACCCAGGCGCTCTCCGCTGACCTGGGAGTGGCCTTCGATGGTGACGCGGACCGCGCCATATTCGCCACGCGCGAAGGCAAGCTGATCGACGGCGATTATATCCTCTCTATAATGGCGCCTTTCCTACAGCGGTGCGGCATGCTCAAAGGCTCCGCCGTGGTCGGCACTCTGATGACAAACCTGGCGCTCGAAATCGCCCTGGCGGGGCACGGGATTGGCCTGAAGCGCACCGCCGTGGGCGACAAGCACGTCCTGGAAGAGATGCTGCGTTCCGGCATCAACCTTGGCGGGGAACCATCGGGCCACATTATTTTCGCCCACCTATCACTTGCCGGAGATGGCATCATTACCTTGCTCGAGGTGGTGCGACTCATGGCAGAGACCCGCCAGCCCTTCGAGGAACTGACTCGAACCTTCAAACCCTTTCCGCAGATTATCCAAAACGTGCGAGTAAAGGAGAAGATCCCGCTCGAATCCATTCCAGAAGTCACTCGCGCCATCGCAGAATGCCGGAGTGAGATCAGTGATCAAGGGCGCGTGGTGGTTCGCTACTCGGGGACAGAACCGCTTGCCCGGGTGATGGTCGAGGCTACAGAGCCCGGAATGGTGGAACACCACGCGGCGCGCATCGCGCAAGCGATTGAATCAGTCCTGGGAATCCGAGGTATCGGGTGATCAGGTCATCGGGCGAACAGGCAATTCGAAATTCGAAACTCGAAAATCGCCCCGAGATTCGAGTTTCGATTTTCGAATTTCGGGTTCCGGTGTTCACCCGATCTCCCGATCACCCGATTACCGCAGTGAGGTCAATATGAAAAGGGCGCTCATCCCGTTATTCATGATTTCGATAGCCATCTTCCCAACCACTCTGCTACCTCAGCAGAAACTAACCGCCACCAATCTGCCTGACTTTCTTGCCCGCTACGACACAAACTTCGGGCCTTTGGAAGTGCTTTTCAAGGATCTGACAACCGAACACCTGCCCTTAACCGACGAAGCGGGACAGCCTCTGGCCCGCCGGCCGTTCGCGGACCGGCTTCTCGCTCTAACCAATCTGCGCCAGACCGCTCGTCAACTCGCCGCCAATCCGGAAGACCTCGTCCTGGCATGCACGGTCGTAATCCGCACGGAGACTCTGGCGCACGACCTCTTTGACCTCTCTCAAGTGGCCTACGACAACGACCGTGAAGAACTCGCCAACCGATTAAGCACCCTTCAGACCACCATGGACGAGAACAGGGAATTGCTGGCGGATTACCTTCTTGCACTCGCCGCGGAGAAGCAGAACCGGCTGCAACAGCTCGAGAAAGAAGTTGATGAATTGCACCTGAAACTGAAGGAGGGCACGAAACAAGCGGGTCCCGTCACCCGATGAGCAGTTGACAGCCGACCCGCCGCGGCGGGACAGTCGACAGTCAGAACAAGGTAGGTGCACCATGAAACGAGGTCACTTATTCCCAGTCGTTTTTGCCATTGCAGTGATCATTCCTTTCCGGTAAGGAATCAAA
>JBAVYG010000761.1:0-3177 GCA_049698675.1 Terriglobia bacterium | reverse complement strand
GGAATACCCAGTCCTTTGGGTGACCGATTCGAGCAGAACCGCACGTTTCGGCGAAACGGTTCGGATCGGCCTTGAATAAAGCGACATATCTTGAACGAGCCCGCAGCCATTCTTTTCATTCTGAACTCGTCATCATAGTCATCCTGTCATGCTGACAACAGTACCCGCCTAAGCAATTCCTCAACGGCCAAGGTGGTACACGGAACACGGAGCCGCAGGCTTCATGCTGACGATGAAGTGTTGCCTTCGGACGATGGCAACGAAGCCCAAGGTCGAAAGGCGCTGACCTTTATGGGTCTATTCCAGAGTGACGCAGGTTCCTATGGCAACTCAATCCGTTCCCACTTTTCAGCAACTGAGGAGCTTGACGGGGGTGGCCAATCTTCGCCGTCCCTCGCCGGCGCGACCGCTCCGACCCCTGACTCCTCCGATTTTGCGTCCCAGGAGAAGGCACGAGGGAAAGGCCCTCCAGGACAGGGAGAAGCTGTTGGTTGATATGCTTCCCTTGGTGAAGCGTGTGGCCCTGAAGATTCGCAAAGGCCTGCCTGCCCACGTGGAAGTAGATGACCTGCTCTCCGACGGCGTACTGGGGTTGGTTGATGCCGTCGCCAAATTCAACCCCCACAAGCGAGCGAAGTTGGCGAGCTACGCGCGGCACCGGATTCGTGGAAGTATCTTGGACGGCCTCCGTGCCGCCGATCCGGCCTCCCGGGACTTACGGGGCAGGAACCGAAAAGTCCAAAAGCTCTATCACGAATTGGAGGTCAAGCTCGGTCGCCCGGTCACGGACGAGGAGATGGCCGCGGCGCAGGGAATGAATCTGGCGCAATGGCACCGGGCGCTCGATGAGGTTCGGAGCGTGGGATTCGACTTCAGCGCGCGCACTCTTTCGGCGGGCCCGACCTCCAGGTCGGTCAGCCGAGAGATTGAGCGAGCGTTTCTTCCGGGTGACGATCCTGATCCCTTTGATCTCTGTTACCGTCGCGAGCAGCGTGAGGTTCTGGGTCGCGCGCTTTCCAGTCTGCGGGAACGTGACCGGCAAATCGTCATGCTTTACCATCAGCAAGGCCTAACGATGAGACAGGTTGCCGAGTGTATGAGCGTGGATGAATCGCGCATTTCGCAACTCCATTCGGTGGCCTTGGTCCGATTGAAGGCGAATGTGGATTCTTTACTACGCCCAGGTCAGGCTGAAACCTCAGAAGCCGGCAGTCTGCCGATCTCTGCAGGCACCGAGGCCTAACCCAAGTTCGTTAGTGCAGCCCAACGATACAGAGTGCGAGTTGGCGGAGCCTTCGTCCATGCGCCACGCTGTCCCTGACCAAACGGGGACACGCCGCCTGCCAACTTTTTTTCGCCGGTCGACGCTTGTGAGAACCGAGTGTAAACGAACGGGGCAGCGAGTCGGGTATAAAGCCTGCGAAAAGCTGACCGCAAGCATATCAGCAGGCGTTCAAAACGGAGCAGTCCCGAAGCCATAGCAATATCAGCGAGATCGCGGCGGCCTGCCATCCTTAGGATGGCAAGCTTCTATAGTGGAGGTCTGGCCAGGAATGTTCTATAGTGGAGGTCTGGCCAGGAATGTCAGTCCCGATTTCGCTAGGGCAACCTATGGTCTCGGTCTAGCGCTCCTCAGCCCTTGATTCCTCAGCCATTTCCACGACGCGGTTGTTGCCCGGTCCTGTCCATTTGACACGGAATGAAAACTACCTTATGTAGAGTGTGGGGATTCCGCAAGACATACCTTTTTCGCCCTGCACCGCGATCACCAGAGTTGCAACCTCAGGACATCTTGGCCTGTCGTCACTCCTCTGGTGCAAGCGGGCCCATCGAAATCCGTTGATGCCCCGACTCGTGATGGTTGCGTGTCAATCCACGGCTTTTTGGGTGATCGCTCTACCCAGGGCAGGGCTTCGACGGAGGAGGAAATTTCAGTTTCTGAGGAGTTCTTGGCATGATTGTCGTCGAAGAAAGTGCCCCCGTCGTGGGGCCAGTTAATAAACGGGAGATTCAAGGCTTCGAAGTACCAGTGGATGTCAAAACCGCTGCGCGGTTTCTTGGTGTCAGTCCCTCGCTGGTGTATGCTTACGTCGAGCGAAAGCAGATTCCCCATTTCCGAATGATGGGCCGCGCAATTCGGTTCAGCATTTCCGAACTCGAAAAGTGGCGGCGCCAGTACTTCGTGACTGGAGGAATCGATGAGTAGAAAAGGTAGGAGACGCAAGACTGACGGAACATTGTATTTACGGAAGAATTCTGTGTTCTGGTGGGCACGCTATCGGAGCAGAGAAGGTCAGATAGTTAAGGAATCCACCGGAACAACAGATCGAGAGGAGGCGGAGCGTTTTCTTCGGGAGCGTCTGGACGCAAAGTACGATGGAACCCTGCCGACCATTCTTTCGAGCAAGAACCTCACCTTTAGTGAGTGGGCGGACTGGTTCTTGGAGAGGCGTTCGAAGCCTCCATTCAGATCGCAGAACACCCACATGCAGAACTTGAACGCACTTAAACACCTTCGTCCTGCCTTCGGCGCTTTGCTTCTGTCGGATATAACGCCAGAGGCGATCGAAGTCTATCTCTCTGGGAGACTGGAGTCAGATAGACGAGTTCGAACAAAGAAGGGATTCCGGGTACTGGGCAAGCTCAAGCCCACGACCGTCCATCAAGAACTCCGCGTATTGACCAGAATCCTCAACGTCGCGGTTCGCCAAAAGAGGCTGGCGATCAACCCCTGCAACGCTGTGGAGTTCCCAGCCTCTCTCAGCAACTCAATCCGCAAACCCCACTACATGACGTCCAGTGAACAAGCGCGGATCGAGTTTGTCGCTCCACCCTACCTCAAGAATGTGATTGTAATCCTTGTCGAGATGGGCCTTCGCCCGTTCAAGGAATTAATGCCAATGAAGAAAACTCAGGTTGACCTTGAGAACTCGTTGATCCATATCCCAGATTCGAAGACCCCCTCTGGGATTGGAGACATGCCAATGACGGAGTTGGCTCGAGGAGCCTTCAAAGCGCAGATGGAGCAGGCTCCTCAATCGGAGTACCTCTTTCCGTCGCCAAGCAAGAGGGCGAAGAGACCCTACATTACGTCCCTCCGGAGAATCTGGGAAAAGACCTTGGTGCGAGCTGGTGTCCCGTACTTTCCTCTGTACCACCTGCGGCACACTTTCGCAA
>JBAVYG010000760.1:0-5322 GCA_049698675.1 Terriglobia bacterium | reverse complement strand
GAAAAGCAGTACCAGACGGTGCTGCGACTTGACCCAAAGCTGGCCAGCGCGCATTACGACTTGGGTCAACTTTTCTTGCAACAGAAGCGCTACCAGGAGGCGCTCGGCTCTTTTCAAAAAGCTTCCGAACGGGACCCTACGCTATCCCAGGCTCAACTGGGCATGGCCCTCGCCATGGAAGGATTGAAAGACGAGGTCAATGCCGCAGGTCATTTCGAGCAATACCTGGCCGCTCGTCCTGACGACCTGGAAACTCGTTTTCATTTGGCACGCTTGTACCTCGAGCAGGGAAAGAACCAGCAGGCTTACGAGGGTCTCCAGAGCGTCTACCGCCTCAAACCGGAGACACCCGGCTTGGCTGCGGCGCTGGGGGATGTCTGCGCGCTCCTGAAGAAATTCCCTGAGTCTGAGAAGTTCTACCGTCAGGCTCTCCTCGCCATCCCGGCTGACCCGGACCTGCACCGGGCTTTGGGACAGACCTTGCTGGAGGAAGAGAAGTTATCGGAGGCTGAAGTCGAGTTTCGGACGGCTCTGAAGAGCGACCCCAGGAATCGCGATGCTGGGCAGGGACTGGCCACCAGTCTCTATCTTCAAAAGCGCTTCCCGGAGGCCATCCCATTGCTCGAAGCTCTGGCGCGCGCTCCCAATCCTCCTGCCATACTCTTCTTTGCCCTCGCCACCTGTTACGACAACCTCCATGTCCTTAAGAAGGCCCTCGACAACTACGAGCGTTTTCTGCAGCTCTCAAAAGGCCAGAGCCCGGACCACGAATGGCAGGCCACCCAGCGCGCCAAGCTACTCCGACACCAATTGGAGAAATAGCTATAATACAATTGTTGGTTATGATCTGGCGGGTGCTTCTCTCGATCGCATTCTCGCTCATCGGCGTGCCGGTGTTCCTTGCCAGCGCTTCATCTGCGCCGCCTTCTGAAACCGAAGCGCAACTGCTGGCGCGCATGCAGAATGAGCACGACCCCGTAAGAAAATCCAAGGAAGAAACTCGTCTGGCGCGGATCAAGCTGCGGCAAGCAATCCAAGCTTACGGGCAAGGGAATATCGAGCAGGGTGCACAGCTTGTCAGCGCTTACCTGGGGCGGATCAAAGACACGTGGCAAATACTCAGGAGCTCCGGGCGCAACGCCGCGCGCGCCCCCCAGGGTTTTAAGGAACTGGACATTGAGTTGCGCGAGGATGCGCGGCTGCTCGATGACCTGAAGCGGCGAATCTCCTATTTTGAGCGTGACCCCATCGAGAAAGCCGCGAAGGAAGTCGAGCAGGTGCGGACAGAAGTCCTGCAGGCACTGTTTCCTGCGGCTCGGGCGCCGGAGGCTGCAAAGCCTTTGCGCAAAACTGATTGAAAAGTTCACCGGAGGCCTTGACGGTGAAATCACAAGCCACTCTGGTTTTGGCGCTCCTTATGCCCTTGGCCGCGCCGGCCATGACGGCTCTGCCGCAAAAACCGGATTACATTTCAGATGAAGAAGAAGACAAGATTCGCGAGGCACAAGAGCCCTCCGAGCGCATCGAGCTTTACCTCACTCTGGCTCAAAGCCGCCTGGATCGAATCGAGGGGTTTCGCAGCAAGCCCATGGACCCCCAATACGATAACGGCGCGTATATCGATCACTTGCTGGACGAATACATCTCACTCACGGACGCATTGAAGAACTGGATCCAGGACCAGTATGATCGCCGGGGCGACATGCGCAAGGGACTCCGGAAGGTTCTCGAGATGGGCCCCAAACAACTTAATGACTTGCGGCGAATCCAAGCCTCTCCGGATGCCTACGCCGCCGATTACGTCAAGTCTCTCGGTGACGCCAAGGACGACCTCACGGATGCCCTGGACGGCGCCACCAAGGCCCTCGCTGATCAGGTGAAAATATTTGGAGAACTGAAGCCCGACGAAAAGGCGGAGGCCCAATCAGAAAAGGAGCGGTTGAAAGAAGAGAAGAAGCGTACAAAAGAAGAGGAGAAACTTCGGAAGAAGGAGCAAAAACAGGCCCCGCCTTCGGATAAAGACGAAGACTAACTCCCCTCCTCGGCGGAGGAGGGGGCAGGGGGTGGTGGGCACAGAATCAAGCACGCGGATCAACCACCCCCTAACCCCCCCCTTGTCAAGGAGGGGAATCTCTGCGAGCATTCTTGTCCTACCCATGCGACTTGAACAGATGCGGCTGCCCCTAGCCTTTTCATCAGAGCCGGTCGAGATATTCCTAAGGGTCCTTCGGTGGCTCCGCATCCCCGGGGCGCTCCCGAGCCTGCGGGTTGAATTCCGTCCCTTTGCAGGTTTGCGCAGCACCATTTGTCTGCGCAAAGACCATCTGGAAGTCTGCATTTCCGACGTATTACAGGACGCGCCACTCCTGGTTCTGGAAGCGCTGGCGGAGATCTTGCTGTGTAAAGTTTATCGCCGGCGCGCTTCTCGTGAGGCGCGCGAATGCTATCTGGCTTACGTTTTCAACCCTGCGATTCGCCAACGCATTGACCAAGTGCGGCGCGAACGTGGCACAAAACGCTTACGTCCTGCCCGTGGCCGCTGGCATAATCTGGAGGAGATATTTCAGCGTCTGAACCAGAAGTTCTTCAACAGCGAGCTTTCCGTTACTTGCCTGGGCTGGAGCCTGCGGAATTCGCGGACCATCCTTGGCCATTACGACGCCGGCCATGGGATGATTGTCATCAACCGAGCGCTGGACTCTTCCACAGCTCCGGCCCACTTGGTTGAATACCTGGTGTTCCACGAGATGCTCCATATGCGATTCCCGGTGGAGCGCAACGGGCACCGCCGCGTGGTGCATTCCCGCGCGTTTCGTGAGGCAGAGAGAGAGTTTCCAAAATACGAAGAGGCTCGAAAGAGCTTGAAGCACTTTCATCCCTGAAGCACCAGCCGCGCAGGAACCCAGATTTGCGCAGATTCGATGGGATGCAGGCCCGTTAGGGCCGATATCGTGTGGCCCACGGCGACAGCCGTGGGGGAGAATACAGGCAAGAAGATTTCTGGAGCCCCGGCAGGGGCGACATCAGCCCACAGGAAGCATTGGGAGTGACTCTGCGCAGGCCTTATGTCGCCCCTTGCGGGGCTTGACCAAAAACGATGGACCTGTCCCCCACGGCTTGCACCGTGGGCCAGAGGACGTCGCCGCTCCGCGGCTGGGAGCGAGCGCTTGCATGTTCATGCCAGCAGTTGGGAAATAGCAGCCCTTGCTTGAACCCCAAGGAGGTCTGACTGATGCGAACAAGAATAGTGTCTGCTCCCATGACTTTTCTGGTGTTGGGTCTGTCAATGATTGCTCCCAGCTTGAATTTCGGGTCGGAACCGCTCGCCGTGACCTCTCCGGATGGTAAGATCAAGGTTGAATTTGAACTGAAGACCAATCCGCAGCCCTATCTGCCCGGCGCGCGCGCCTATTATCGTGTTTTTTACAAAGGGACTCAGGTTCTTAAAGATTCTCCCCTGGGATTGGACTTTGTAGGATCGCGGCCCTTGGATCGCGATTTTGAAATTGCCGGCACGGATCGGCAGTCCCGCCACAGCACTTGGGAAAATGTCTTCGGAGTGAAACGCGAGATTCCCGACAATTACAACCAGCTCACGATTTCACTCGAGGAACGCCAAGCGCCGAATCGCCGATTTGACCTGATCTTCAGGGTTTTCAATGAAGGCGTGGCTTTCCGTTACTTCCTTCCGCAGCAGGCGGCCCTCGGCAATTTCGTTCTGGCGGCGGAGAACACGGGTTTCTATTTCGCCCAAGATTCCTCCGCATTCGCGCTCAATCAAGGGAGATTCAATACCTCCAATGAGGGTGAGTTCCGGCACATCAGCCTCAATGAGATCAGGCCTTCCTCCATCATCAACTTGCCTTTGTTGGTGGAGATTCCAGGTGGCCCCTGGGTTGGCCTGCTGGAAGCGGACCTGACGGACTATTCAGGAATGTATGTGGGCGGCGTGCCGGGTGTGGAGAACGCGCTGCTCAGCAAACTTTCGCCCACGCGCGCTCGCATGGATCAGGTGGTGATTGGTTCCACGCCCAAGGCCACACCGTGGCGAGTCCTTTTGATCAATTCGCGGCCTGGCGCACTGATTGAGAGTAACTATATCGTTCTCGATTTGAGTGCACCTTGCGCACTCACAGACACTTCCTGGATCCAGCCTGGCAAGTCTGCGTGGGATTGGTGGTCAGGAAGCTTTGCCAAGAACGTGGATTTCAAGCCCGGCATGAACACGGCCACCATGAAGCATTACATTGACTTCGCGGCAGAGCACCACCTGGAATATATGCTGGTCGATGCCGGATGGTACCCGGCGCGGGATTACACGCACGCGTTGGACATCCTGCATCACGTCCCGGAAGTAGATGTCCCCGACATCATTGGCTACGGCAAACAGAAGGGTGTGAAAGTTCTGCTCTGGCTATTCTGGAGCGCGCTGGATAAACAGATGGACGAGGCAATGTCGCTCTATGAGAAATGGGGCGCCGCTGGAATCAAAGTCGATTTCATGGACCACGACGATCAGGAGATGGTGAACTTCTACGACCGCTGCATCCGCAAAGCTGCCGAACATCACCTGGTTGTGGACTTTCATGGCGCCTACAAGCCCACCGGCTTGCGTCGAACTTATCCCAATCTTCTCACCCGCGAGGGTGTGATGGGCATGGAGTATAGCAAGTGGAGCGACCGCGTTACCCCTGAGCATGACGTCACAATCCCCTTCACCCGAATGCTTGCCGGGCCGATGGACTTTACTCCCGGCGCCTTCAACAACGCGGCGCGCGGCCATTTCGTGGCGCGCAACGTTGAGCCCATGTCGCAAGGAACCCGTGCCCATCAGTTGGCCATGTACGTTGTGTATGAGAGCCCGCTCGTCATGCTCGCCGATTATCCCGAGGCCTATGACCACAACCCCGGCATGGAGTTCCTGGATAAGGTCCCGACCGTTTGGGACGATACCAGGGTTTTGAATGGCGAACCGGCCAAGTACATCACCGTGGCCCGCCAGCATGGCGATGCGTGGTATCTGGGAAGCATGACCAACTGGGAGGCACGAGATTTGGAGTTGCCTCTGGACTTTCTTGGCAAAGGTCAATACGAAGCGCAGATTTTCTCCGATGGCCCGGATGCAGATACCGTGGGCACCAGCTTGGCCATCAGCACAAAGCGGGTGAAGCCGGGCGACAAACTCATTGTTCACTTGGCGCCCGGCGGCGGATTGGCGGTGATTTTTTCCCCTCTGCCGTAGATCGCTTTGGAGTGCGGCAGCTTGCTGCCGCCTTCACTCAGGCCAGCTTGCTGGCCGTGCACTGGGGCGCAGGTGAGGCG
>JBAVYG010000759.1:0-4409 GCA_049698675.1 Terriglobia bacterium | reverse complement strand
TGCAATGACTGAAGTTGTGGCGACGTAAAGTCGCCGCTACCTCACTAATCAAGGGTTTTTCCGCAGCCTGCTAAGTACGTCCTACTGGCTCCAGACTCCCGAACCCTGACTGCAGCATTTTGTCTCTTGACAGGCAGAGCAAGATAGGCTAGCATAGTGCGTGTCCGCTCCGGGGGCACCCTTGGGCATTGGCGGACGCTCTTTTCGATGCGACGACGCAAATCAGTCCTCGACTGTAATCCAGGAGGTATGAAAGCAGCAGAAGAGTCCGCTTTTTCGACTGGACAGGAAGTCTGCTTCCGTGAGAAAGAATTCTTTTTTTTGACCGAGCAACGCGGGAATGTTGTTGAAAACAAAGGACGGCTGTGGAAAAGTCGCGGCGAAGCGGGAATATATATGAAAACAAAGGAGATGCGCTGAGAAGGCGGGAATGTTATTGAAAATAAAGGTTTTAATTGCCGATTGCCGATTGAAAAAGTGGTGCGGCAACTCCTTCCAATGTGCATCAGCAATCGACAATCCTCAATCGACAATCGGCAATTCCCGCCATCCTGGGCCAAGCGATGATCGTGGAAAATCTTCGCCGCACGAGAAGAAGATGAAAACTAGTGCTACAACGCGGCGGAGCCGCAACCAACACGTAGGGCCGAACGGCGTTCGGCCCTGGGGCGAGCGCCGCTCGCCCCTACTACAGTGAAGGGGGGTTCCCGAATCACCTCTATAACGAACTGCGAAGTTTTGCTAACATAAGGAAGATGTACGATGAAATTGTGATTGTCACCGGAAACCGCCCCCTCAGCGGCAGCCATTTCCTGTTGAGTGTTGAATCTCCCCGGCAAGCACAGGCCACGCGTCCCGGCCAGTTTGCCATGCTGCGAATCCTGGGCCGGTCGGATGTGTTGTTGCGCCGGCCGATGAGCATCTATGACCTCAAGGCCAAGGATTCCGAGGGCGAGAATGACCGCAAGCCGGGTTCTCCCCGTGTCCTTCAATTCCTCTACAAGGTTGTGGGGCACGGGACCCGGCTCATGTCCGAGCTCAAGCCGGGAGACCAGGTTGGATTGTTGGGGCCTCTGGGCCACGGCTTTTTCGAGGAGGAGTATCTGCCTCGAGCGCACCAGGCGAATGAGATTCTCCACGTGGCGGGAGGTATCGGAATAGCGGCCCTGCTTTTGCTGGCGAAGCGGCTGGCGGAGGCGGGGTTTCATCAACGCCTCTTCTTCGGTGGGCGAAGCAAAGCTGACCTGGTCGGTGTGGAAGATTTCAGGCCGTTGGTGCGCGGCATGCTGATGGCCACGGAGAATGGCTCAGCGGGCTATCGCGGCTTCGTGACGAGGCCGCTGGAAGAATACTTGGCGCGTCACAGCAAGAAGAAATACCTGCTGATGGTCTGCGGCCCCTGGGCCATGTTGCGCGCCTCAGTGGAGTTGGCAAGAAAGTATGGCCACCCGTGCCTGGTTTCGATGGAAAACCGCATGGGATGTGGCCTCGGCGTTTGCCTGGGATGCTGCATCCGCGTTCAGGGCGCCGGTCATGAGGCTTACCAGAGAGTCTGCACCGAGGGACCGGTGTTTTGGTCGGACAAAGTAGTTTGGGACATTGGTGGAGGGCCTGACGAGTTGAGGAGTCGAGAGTCGAAGGTCGAAAGTCGCGATGCCCGTGAGAGCTGAAAACATCTGTCATTCCGAGCGGAGCGAGGAATCTCGCGCTGTCCGTGGAGGAGTGAATCAGGGCGAGATTCCTCGCTCCGCTCGGAATGACAGCCACTGCTGAAGGTCAAAATGTGCGCAAGAACCAAAACTCGGACACACGGAATCCGGGCCAACCAGGGTCCACCGGCGAACCGGCAATCGTCTCCCGACGACGGACATGCGTCCACCGGCGAGCAATTCATCCCGCGGATCGAAACAGAAATTGCCGGTGTGCGTTTCCAGAATCCGGTCTGGACGGCAAGCGGCACCTTTGGATACGGCAAGGAATTCTCCTCTCTCATCGACTTGAACGAACTGGGGGCCATCGTCGTAAAGGGCATCTCTCCCGAGCCGATGGAGGGAAATCCGCCGCCGCGCATCTACGAGACCGAGTCCGGGATGCTCAATGCCATCGGCCTTCAGAACGTCGGCGCAAGGCGCTTCCTCACTGAAAAGCTCCCCTTTCTGCGCACCCTCAGGGCGCGCTGCATCGTAAACGTATTTGCCTATTCCACTGAAGATTATGTTCGGTGTCTCGAGATCCTCAACGAGGGCGAGGGCATTGCCGCTTACGAACTCAACATCTCCTGCCCCAATACGCGTTGTGGCGGCATGGTATATGGCAGCGACCCGAAGCTGACCGAAGAGGTGGTGGTGGCGTCCAAGAAGGCAGCACGCTATCCACTCTTCGTGAAACTTTCTCCAAACGTCACTGACATCACGGTTTTTGCGCGGGCCGCCGAATCGGCCGGGGCCGACGCGCTCTCGCTCGTGAACACCTTCGTGGGCATGGCCATTGATATCGAAACGCGGAGGCCTCGTCTCTGGAATGTAACCGGAGGGCTATCGGGCCCGTCTATCAAACCAGTAGCCTTGCGCATGGTGTATCAGGCCGCGCGGGCAGTGAAAATCCCGATCGTTGGACTGGGAGGTATATCCACCACGGAGGACGCTCTGGAGTACTTCATCGCCGGAGCCAGGGCCGTACAGGTGGGCACAGCAAATTTCTACGACCCGGGAACTTCGGTTCGCTTGGTGCAAGGGTTGCGCGACTACTGCCAGAGGAAACGGCTTCACCTTTCTGAGATTATCGGTTCGCTGAAGATTCCCGAGCGCGCAACCCCAATAGGCACCGAACACTGACCCCTCCGCGGCCTATTCACTTTGGCCACTTTCTTGTCGGGAACCAGTTCAGACATGGCAGGTTAGGCTGCCTTACGGGGCGTTTATTGACAGGGGTCAAACCGTTTGCTAGATTGAGCCAATGCGCGTTTGGGGAGAGCACATCTGATTGAAACAGGAAGGTTCTTGTTCGGGCTGGCGGTTGGGGCAACACTTTTGCTGGCCTCTGCGTGCATGGTGCGGCGGGAGACACGAATTCAGCCCTCACAGTTGGCCCCACCGGCGCTCGAAGCTTCGCTTGCCGATCTGGTTGCCGAGCTCAATTCCAAAACCCAAAGCATCCGCACGCTGAACGCGACGGTGGACCTGGAACCGACGGCTGGGTCCATTTACTCTGGAGTCATCAAGGAGTACCACGACGTCAGGGGTTTCATTCTGGTCGAAAGGCCCGCCCTGATCCGAATGGAGGGGCAGGCCCCCGTGGTGAGGACAAATATCTTCGATATGGCTTCCAACGGCGAGGAGTTCCGCTTGTACATCCCACCTAAGCAAAAGTTCATTGTGGGGAAGACGGCTTTCCGTTATCCAGCGAAAAACTCCCTGGAGAACCTGCGGCCTCAACACATTGTGGAGGCCTTGCTGGTTCCGCAGTTCGATGCTTCTCATGAGAAGTGGTTCTTGGAGGAGGCTGAGGAGGGCGGACGCCGATTCTATGTGGTGAACGTCGTGGGGTCCGCCGATAGTGAAGATTTGCGCCTGAAGCGCAAGGCCTGGATCGACCGAACCAATCTCGAGCTGGCACGCCTGCAATTCTACGAGTCGGATGGAGTTTACGTCGAAGACGTTCATTACTCTGACTCGAAGGATTTTCAAGGAACCAACTACCCATCTCACATCGAGGTGGTGAGGCCGATTGAAGACTACCGCCTGGCGATCACTATTCTGAAGGCGACTTTCAACCAGGCCATAGAACCTGAGAAGTTCATCCTCAACAAACCCGAAGGCGTGCAACTGGTGGACCTGACCGCGAAGGCCCAGCAGGAGAACCCGCGTGATCAATAAGCTGATCCTCTCGAACATCCTGCACCGTCCGATCCGTACGGCGGTGAGCGCCCTGGCGGTGGCGATTGAAGTCGCCATGGTGATGCTGTTCGTGGGGCTCGCTCATGGGCTGGTTGATGAGTCGGCCCAGCGACTGGAGGGTGTGGGCGCAGACGTTCTCGTGCAACCGCCGAGTTCGTCGTTCCTTCTTGCTCTTTCTCAGGCGCCCATGCCCATCAAGATTGGAGACCGCATCAAACAGATCCCACACGTTCTGGCCGTGGCTCCCGTGCTCTTCAACTTCAATTCCATCGGACACTTGAACATCATCTATGGGATCGATATGCCCACTTTCGACCGGGTTACCGGCGGCTTCGCCTATCACGATGGCGGGCCGTTCCTGAACCCGTATGACATCCTGGTGGACGATCTGTATGCCCGGGCGAACCGCGTCAAGGTGGGGCAGACGATTTCCCTGTTGAATCACGAGTTTCACGTGTGTGGCATCGTCGAACATGGCAAAGGGGCGCGGCTCTTTATTCCCCTGAACACGGC
>JBAVYG010000758.1:0-11740 GCA_049698675.1 Terriglobia bacterium | reverse complement strand
GTGCTGGGCGCCAGCGGTTACGTAGGGCGGGAGCTGCTGACGCTCCTCGCGCGGCATCCTAAGGCCAGCGTGGTGCGCCTGATCTCGTCCGATCTCGACGGGAAAAGTCCCTTCCCCATCGAGCAGGTCCACCCGACGCTGCGCGGACGGTTCTCAGTTCTCTGCCTGCCCCTTAACCTGGAGGGTTTGGCCGGCTCGGAGCTGCTGGAGGCCGTGGCTGCCTCGGAGGTGGACGTCATCTTTCTCGCCACGCCGCACGAGACTTCGCACGAAATCGTCCCGAGGCTGCTGGACTCAGGGTTGCGCGTCATCGACTTAAGCGGGGCTTTCCGCCTCAAGGATACTGGCGCGTTCCGGCGCTGGTACGGTTTTGAGCACCGCGCCTCCGAGGCTCTTGCCGACGCGGTCTATGGCCTGCCGGAGCTTGACCACGGGGCGATTGCGCAGTCCAAATTGGTCTCCAATCCTGGCTGTTACGCGACCTCCGTGATTCTTGCCCTGGCCCCCCTCCTTCGCTCCGGGTGGGTGGATGTCTCTGCCGGCATCATTTCTGATTCGAAATCAGGCGCCAGTGGCGCCGGCCGGACGCCCAGCGGGAAACTTCACTTCCCGGAGGTCAACGAGAATTGCCGGGCTTACGGCGTTTTCAGTCATCGCCACGTCCCGGAAATGCTTCAGGCGCTGGACCTCGGGGAGAAGGATTTTATCTTCACCCCTCACTTGTTGCCTATCACGCGCGGCATTCTCAGCACGGTTTACGTCCGCCTCAACGGGCAGCGGACCCTCGATCAGGTGGTTTCCCTTTTCAGGCAGTTCTACGAGCCTTTTCCCCTGGTCCGCGTTTATGAAGGTGGATCGCTGCCTGAAATCCTGGCGGTAGCCAATACCCAATTTGCGGACCTTGGTTTCGCGCTCGATGAGGCTACCC
Organism: Terriglobia bacterium; assembly: GCA_049698675.1. Classification (GTDB taxonomy): domain Bacteria; phylum Acidobacteriota; class Terriglobia; order UBA7540; family UBA7540; genus CAVROP01. Next base: position 10,812 of record JBAVYG010000758.1, on the reverse strand, counting down.
GACGCCTGATTGTGGTCTCCGCCTTGGACAACCTCGGCAAGGGCGCGGCGGGCCAGGCAGTCCAGAATATGAATCTCATGTTCGGATTCCCGCAGGAACTGGGGCTGGTATGAAGCTGGTGGTAAAAATCGGTGGACAGGTGGCGGAGGATCCAAAGGGACGGAGGAGGCTGGCCCGGCAAATTGTGGGACTGCGGCGCGCCGGCCACGCCGTGGTAGTGGTCCACGGCGGCGGGAAAACGCTCACCCGGACTCTGGACCGTCTGGGCATAGCCACGGAATTCCACCAGGGACTGCGCGTGACGGACGCTGCCACGCGCGATGTCGCTCTGATGGTTCTCGCGGGTATCGTGAATAAGCAGTGGGTGGCAGAGTTCGCAGCCCTCGGCAAGCCGGCGCTGGGCATCTGTGGCGGCGACGCGGGACTGGTCTACGCAAAGAAAATATCTTTGGGGTCCAACGGCCAGAAGAAAGACCTGGGTTACGTCGGGCGGCCCCACAAGATCCGGACCAGCGTCCTCGAGATGGCCTTGCGGGAAGGCCTTGTCCCAGTGGTGGCCAGCCTGGGGCTCGGGTCGCGGGGAGAATTCCTCAACATCAACGCCGATGACCTGGCAGCGGCCCTCGCCGTGGCTCTCCAGGCGGACCGGCTCCTCTACCTCACCGAATCGGGTGGAGTCTGGGATGCTGAGCGGCGCTTGCTGCCGCTGGTGAAGTTGGGTGAGATATCCAGCCTGATCAGGAAAGGCATCGTGCGTGACGGGATGATTCCAAAACTCCTTTCGTGCTCACGCCTGCTCCGCCAGAAGGTTGGAGAAGTTGACATCCTCTCCGCGGACAGGCCCAATGCTCTGCTCCGAGCCCTCGAGAATGGACAGCATGGTGGGACCAGGATTGTGAAAAACGCATGAAATTCGACGAGATTGCACAACTCGAGAAACAGTTTTTGATCCCTACGTACGACCGTTTGCCGATCTTGGCGGTGCGGGGCGAGGGCTGCTATCTCTACGACGATCGAGGCAGGAAGTATCTCGATTTCCTGGGCGGGCTTGCCGTGAATGACCTTGGCTATGCGCACCCGGAAGTCCTCGCCGTTCTCCGGGACGAAGCCGAGACGCTCCTGCATGTTTCCAATTTGCTTTACCACCCTTATCAAGCGCCACTCGCGAAGAAACTCACCTCCCTGGCGGGGCTCGATCGGGCCTTTTTCGCCAACTCCGGCACGGAAGCCATTGAAGGGGCGCTGAAGCTGGTTCGCGCCTACGCTCGCCAGCATCAGGAACCCTTCCATCGGGACGAAATCCTGGCGCTTGAAAACTCTTTCCATGGAAGAACGTTTGGGGCGCTTTCCGTGACCTGGCCTGAAAGGTACCGCAAGCCGTTTGAGCCCCTGGTTCCGGGCTTCCGGTTCGTCCGGCTGAACGACGCCGGCCACTTACGGGAAAGCTTCACACCGCGAGTGGCGGCGCTGCTGCTGGAGGTGATCCAAGGTGAGGGCGGAGTCGTGGAGCTCAGCGAGGAATTCCTCAAGGCTGCTGAAGAACTCTGCCGAACGCACCATGCCCTGCTGATTTGTGACGAAATCCAGTGCGGGCTGGGACGCACCGGGCGATTTTTTGCGTTCACGAAGTTCGGACTTGACCCGGATATTGTGGTGGTTGCCAAGCCCTTGGCGGCGGGTCTGCCCCTGGCCGCCATCCTGGCTCGTGAAGAAGTGGCGCAGGCTTTCTCTCCCGGCATGCATGGCACGACGTTTGGCGGCGGGCCACTCCAATGCCGCCTGGCCCTGAAAGTTCTCGAGATTCTCGAACGCCCCGGGTTTCTCGAGCACGTTCGCGAAGTCGGCGCTTACTTCCGGGCCCAACTCGAGGAACTCCGAGACGAATTCGCGGTGATTCAGGAAGTCCGCGGCGACGGCTTGATGCTGGCGGCCGAACTCCTCGTTCCAGGCAGGGGTGTGGTCCGGCAGGCGCTCGAGGCGGGAGCGATTTTGAACTGCACCCAGGAGAAGGTGCTGCGCTTCCTTCCGCCGCTGATCGTCGAGCGACGCCACGTGGATGAATTTATTAAGGTCTTAAGGCCGATTCTGGCAGCCCTTACGCCAGCCGCGGCTGGTAGCACCGACCTTTAGGTCGGCACAACCCTCTCCCCCTTGGGGGAGAGGGTGGACCGCACCGGCGTTCTCTCCAGCCGGGGCGGGCCGGGTGAGGGGGTCGCAAGCCAGCGGGAATCAGTTTGGAGCTCTAGCGAAGAGGTGAACGCATGACGCCATGTTTGAGTGTTGTCGGAAAACAAGAGAAGCTGAGTGTGAGCGATCTGCTTGCCGATCGTGACCTTTCGCCACGCGACCTGCGCCTCATCTTCGAGCTGGCGGAACGCGTCAAGGCTTCGCCCGGGGCCTATGCGCAGGCGCTCGCAGGCAAGCAACTGGCGCTCATCTTTGAGAAGCCATCCCTGCGCACCCGCGTCACTTTTGAAGTTGGGATGACGAGCATGGGAGGTTTTGGTGTTTACCTGGATCACGCCAAGCCGCGGCTGGGTGAACGCGAAGCCGTCAAGGACATTGCCCGCAATCTCGAGCGCTGGGTCGATGGGATTGTGGCGCGTACCTTCTTGCACGAGTCGGTGTTGGAGTTGGCGAACAACGCTTCGATTCCGGTCGTGAACGCGCTTACCGACCTCTTTCATCCCTGCCAGGCTCTGGCCGATCTCTACACGCTGCGGGAGAAGTTTGGCACGCTTGCAGGGCTGAAACTGGCCTTTGTGGGTGACGGAAACAATGTGTGCCATTCCTTGATGATCACCGGCGCGAAGCTTGGCGTCTCGGTGCGCGTGGCGACACCTCCGGGCTATGAGCCCAAAACTGAAATCGTCGCCGAGGCGAAGGCACTGGCGGCGGCAATGGGGGCGACAGTGGACCTTTTCAACAACCCGCTCGAGGCCGTGGCAGGCGCTCAGGCGATATACACAGATGTCTGGGCGAGTATGGGCCAGGAGCACGCCGTGCACTTGCGCGCGCAGGTGTTTGCGCCTTATGGCGTCACGGAAGACTTGATGGCGGTGGCTGACCCTGCGGCGGTGTTTATGCATTGCCTGCCAGCGCATCGAGGTCATGAGGTTACCAACGAGGTCATTGATTCCCAGCGGTCGGTGGTTTTCGATCAGGCGGAAAACCGGCTGCACGTCCAAAAGGCCCTGTTGATTCTGCTTATGCAGGATACGCGAGCCTCAGCAGCGAGGCACCCCGGGATATTTTGAATCTTGCATTTGGAATCTTGAATTTTGAGAACGGCCGTGCGTAAGCAGCGGGAGAGCTAAGGATGACATCAATAATGTCCCGGCCTGTCATTCTGAGCCCGCCGTTTTTTTGGCGGGCGAAGAATCTCGGCAGTCCTGCCGGCAATCAAGAATGGCGCCAAGATGGCACCGCTACAAGACGAGACCATCGCAAACGTCTTACGGAAGTGGAGGGAATGGAACTTTGAACATCCGAAAAGCTGAATTGCAGGATGTGCCTGCACTCTACAAACTGATCAGCCGTTACGTGGCCGAGCAGATCTTGCTTCCGCGGCCTCTAACGAATCTCTACGAAGACGTTTGGGAATTCACCGTCGCAGAAGAGAATGGAAAGCTTCTCGGGTGTGGCGCACTCAAGTTCTACAACCAGGAGCTCGCTGAGATGCGTTCGCTGTGCGTTGATGAACAGCTCAAGTCAAAGGGTGTCGGGAGGATGCTCACGGAGGCGCTTTTGGATGAAGCCGAACGCTACGGGCTGAAAACGGTATTCGCCCTGACCGTGGTCCCGGCCTTTTTTGAAAAGCTGGGCTTCCAAATGGTGCCGCGCGAGAGATTTCCGGTTAAGGTCTTTGAGGACTGCCTGGGCTGTCCCAAGTATTCATGTTGTGATGAGGTTGCGGTAAGCTACGAATTGGCCTGGCGGTGCACGGAAGAGGTTGAGGTCCCCGTAGAAGCTATCGACGCATTGAGCTGACGCGATAATCGCTCACACGGAGCGGGACCGACTAGCTACTCTCCGCCTTGCTTGCTCATCGCAGTTCCTACGCGCCTGGTGTACGCATGCCGGGGTTTCGTCCCGCCCTGCGGTGACTGATCAGACAAGCGGATTCCATGTGTAGAAGTTCCCCCAATCCCGACCGGCGGGACCACTCTTGTACACGCGAACATTCGCAGCCACCAAGAAGCGATTTCTGCACCAGCCTGCCCGTCCACCGCTGGGTGAAGGGGTATCTCTGCCCCGCAATTGTGCTATATTAGGCTGAGAGATCGAAGGGGTGAATCACCTTGGCGACCACCATTGTTTCGACCCACATCGAGATTGATGATAAGGGGGTGGCCTCGATCACAGGCGCCAACACGAAAGTCGTCGAGGTGGTGCTCGACAGGCTCGCCTATGGGTGGAGCCCCGAAGAGATTCACTTTCAGCATCCCCACCTCTCCCTCGCACAGATTCATTCCGCTCTCGCCTATTATTACGACAACCAGGAGAAGCTCGATTCGGAAATCGAGGAGCGGGGTCAGGAAGCAGAACGGCTGAGGGCTAAGGTCGGCAATCCCGCGCTCCGGCAGAAACTTCTCAACCTCAAAATGCACCGGTGAGCATCCGCTTTTACATGGACGTGCACGTCCCCTACGTGATGACGTTTGAGCTGCGATTGCGTGGCGTGGACGTGCTGACCGTACAGGAAGACGGGGCAGGCGACCTGGAAGATTCGAAGCTGCTGGATCGCGCCTCGACCCTTGGCCGCGTGCTGGTGACGCAGGATGCGGACTTTCTGAAAGAGGCGGCGCGACGCCAGGAAAACGCTCTGCGGTTCGCCGGAGTCATTTTCGCTGCTCAGCTTGATATCACCATCGGTCAGGGCGTGAGGGATTTGGAATTGATTGCCCGCGTCTCTGAGCCTGAGGACTGGGTCAACTGGGTGGAGTTCCTTCCCCTAAGGTGATTTGCTCGGACGAAGGCAAAACAGGTAGCTGGCGCAGGCGTGCTGGGGTTTGGGTCCCGCCCTGTGGTGACCGATCAGCCAAGCGGATTTCATGCGTACAATCCCCCTAGGAGTTAGTGAGGTGTGAATGCGTTTGAAGAACCTTGTAATCGCAATATCGCTCGTCATTATTTGCGCGCTGGACGTACTGGCCGGAAGCCCGCCGACCATGCGCCTGGATTATTTCCATACCGGCAACGCCACCCAAGAGTTGTTCAGCGTCGACCGCGTGGTTATCGAACCTCTACCCTGGCCCGGGAATCCCTCGAAACCCATCGACACCACGAACCGCGGCGTGTACTACTTCGAAGTGAAGGACCCCAGCAGCCAGCGCGTGTTGTACTCACGCGGTTTCTCATCCATCTACGGCGAATGGGTAACTACGGAAGAAGCGAAAAAGGCGAACCGCACTTTCCATGAGTCCCTTCGCTTCCCCGCTCCGGAAGGTCCGGTTCAAATCGTGGTCAAAAAGCGCGACGCGCAGAATGCTCTCCGTGAGGTCTGGTCAACAAACATCGATCCCCATGATAAGTACATCGACACGTCAAAGCCTGCCTCCCCTGGGCGCGTGCTGGCCATAGAAAAGAACGGCGATCCCGCGCTGAAGCTCGATTTGCTGTTTCTGGGTGAGGGCTATACGGCGGCCGAGCTGGATAAATGTGAGAAAGATGTGCGCCGGCTCGCCGAAGGTGTCTTCACCTTCTCGCCCTTCAAAGAGCGCCGCAAGGATTTCAACGTCTGGGCGATCTGCACGCCTTCTCCTGACTCGGGTGTATCGCATCCGTCTGCGGGCGTCCACCGCAACACGCTTTTCGGTTCGCAGTTTGATGTTTTCGGCACCGAGCGTTACGCCCTGTCGTTCGATAATCGTGCCATTCGCAACGTGGCATCGTTTGCCCCCTATGACGTGATGGGGATTGTGATGAACTCCAAGGAGTATGGGAACGGGGGCATCTTTGGGCTCTACGCCACGGTCAGCATTGACTATGCTTTCGCTATTCGCGTGTTCGTCCATGAATTCGGACACCACTTCGCGGACCTTGGGGATGAGTACTACTTCAACGCGAACGTCGCTTATGCGCCTGCCAGCACCCGCCTCGAGCCGTGGCAGCCCAACATTACCGCGCTCCTGGACCCGCGGCATCTGAAGTGGAGGGCTCTCGTGGCTCCCGACACGCCGATTCCCACTCCCTGGCCGAAGGATTGTTACGAGAACAGTATTCGAGATTCGCAAAGCCGGATCCAGCAGATGCGCTCAGAAGGCCGGTCCGCTGCCGAGATCGCCGAATTCCGGCGCCAAGCGCGCGAAACGCCGGAGCACTGCCTGTCCGACGGGCTCTACGCGAATAAGGTGGGCGCGTTCGAAGGCGCGATGTATGAAACCAAAGGCTACTATAGGCCTCAGCAGCGCTGCATCATGCTTTCAGGAACGGAGTTCTGCGCCGTTTGCCAACACGCCATCGAGGAAATCATCGACCTCTACTCCCGCCCTTAAGGTGTATTATCAGCAAGGGCGCGCGGCCCGGGGCCAAATCCGGGTCTGAGCCGCAGTCGCCCTGAGGCGATTGGACACGTCAGTGCGAGTACTGGCAATCGACTTTGGCATGAGGCGGATGGGTATGGCGGTTTCGGATGCTTTGGGCATCACCGCCCAGGGGCTTACGACTCTTCAGCGCACACGCCTGGAGGATGACCTGCAAAAGATCCGGGAACTGACGGAAGAATATTCAACCGAGCGAGTCATTGTGGGAAATCCCCTCGGGCATGGCGGAGGCGAGACCACGATGTCTCGACACGCTGCGGAGTTCGCGGAAAAGCTGCGCCGGCGAGTGAACTGCCCCGTCGATCTCTGGGACGAACGATTGACCAGTGTCGAAGCTAACCGAGCTCTTCGCGAAACGGGTTTGAGCCTTGGTAAACGCCAACGAGCGGTGGATCGCGTGGCGGCGACTCTTCTCCTGCAAAGCTACCTCGACTTCCTCTCCAACGAGCGAAGCCGTAACGCCGGGGCGGCGCCATGAGATGGCGGCTTCTCCTCCTGGTCTTTGTTGCAGCGGCGGTGGGGCTGCTCTGGTTAGCTTCCGATTTGCTTTCGCATTATCGTGGTTACTCCGGGAACATGTTGCTCGTCGTTGAACCCGGGTCGCAGGCCTCCCAAGTCGCGGATTTGCTGGTGGCTCGCGGAGTGCTGAGGCATCGCCTGCCGTTTTTGGCCCGTTACTGGGCCGGTCGCCCCCGTCACGTATTGCGAGCCGGTGAATACCTCTTTGACCGCCCGCTTCGTCCCCTTGATGTTTACCGAAGACTGGTCCAGGGTGACGTTTTCCTTCATCCCGTAGTCATCCCCGAGGGCTCGGACCGCTTTGACGTCGCGCGAATTCTCAACCTGCGGCTGGGCATCGATCCCGTGCAGTTCTTCGAAGTCACTCAACAGGCTGTGGCGATCCGCGATCTCGATCCCAGGGCGCCCTCGCTGGAGGGTTATCTCTTTCCTGACACGTACCGGTTCCCTCGCGGCGTCAGTGCCGCAACCGTTGTCATCACGATGCTGGCGCGTTTCCGCCACATCGTGGGCACGAGGTTTGCGAATCAGCGGCCTTCGTCGTCGGCCGGCTGGCATGAGGTTATGACCCTGGCCTCGCTCGTCGAAAAGGAGACACCTGAGGCGTCGGAACGTCCCCTCATCGCTGGGGTCTTCGAGAGGAGGCTTGAAAGGGGCATGCCCTTGCAGTCCGATCCCACGGTGGTCTACGCGGCGCGACTGGACAATCGCCCGGTTGGCCCTATTACCCAAAGCGACCTAGGATTCGATTCACCCTACAACACCTACCGCCACTCCGGACTACCACCCGGGCCCATTGCGAACCCGGGGGAAGCCTCCATCCGGGCGGTATTTCACCCGGCAGACGGGGACGCGCTCTATTTCGTCGCCAACAATCACGGCGGCCACGTCTTCGCCCGGACTCTTGCCGAACATCAACGCAACGTGTCACGATATCGCAGGGAAATGGCGGCGCTGCTTCGCAACCAGGCGAAGACGTCCAGCGGAGATTCGAAGTCACCCGTCCGCGAAGCAAGCAAGCGCGCCGCCCAGGCGCAGAAACGTGCCAGGAACACCCAGCAAGAAGCAAATCATCCTTGAATACTGTCGGGCGAAGGCACTCGACCGAATCGGCGCCGAGGAAATCCGCGCCCTCGAGAATGAGTTGCGCGGCCGGCTGGGATCAAACCTCAGAACTTCGCCGTCTTACATTGCCAGCGTTCTATGCGAGGCGGGGAAAAACGTTGAGTACCACGACCGCTTCACCGCTCCATCTATGGAGGAGCCTTATGCGAGCCGTCTTCGCAACCTAATTCAATTCCACGACTTCGAAAGCGCGGAGGCTTCGCTCAGAAAACTTGACGAGGTCTATCGGGAATACCGCGAGGCCTCGGACCGGATCGGGACGGGTCTGGTCCGATCTCTGCTTCAGAAGGGAAAGTTGCGCGCCGGGAGTTTGGCAGCAAACCCGCGAGTGAGTCCGGACAAGCGAGCGGAAAAAAAAGAGATCGCGACATGGTTCCGTATTTGGCTGGAAACGCCGGATCTGTTTTTCGACTGGTTGGAGCTGAGAAAGGCCTCAGAAGAGTTTCGGCGATTGTCTAGGGAAATGAAGGCGAAGGGTTAGCAGGTTGCCGAAGAAGCGAACGAGATACTTCGTGGCCTGGGGCGCAGGATGAAAGTGTGCTGGCCCTTGGCAGCGCTCGCTGAAGTTGTGTGAGAAGAAAACAAGGCCCGCTTTTGGGGAAGCGGGCCTGGGAATGGAAGATACCTGGAGACGTTCGGTTGTTATCTCTTCTTCTTTGCCTTTTTCTTTGCTGGCATGTGTTCCCCTCCTTTTGGGTGGCGCTTAGATTTGCCGTGGACGGCCAAGAATTGTGGCCAACCAAGCCGACACCCCAATATGTAGTAGCATGCGGGCCGTTTGTCAAGAGAAATCTGCACTTTTTATTTGCTCGGGCAAAAACCCGAACCGGAGTCTTAGGCCGGAGGAGGCGGGCGGACTCGTGCTTAGCTTTTCGTGAAGCCGGGCCGACTTGGAAAGCCGGGGCGAAAGGTGCTGTGGTAAGGTCCTAACTCGCAGTGCTACCAGCTCGAGAAGTATTCCGGGGCGTTTCCGCGCTTCCACTTGATATTGCAACCTAAGCTTGGCCTCTGATTGCTGGGCACCGGGCGTCCAGCTAAGACCGCGTCGAGGGCCGCGCGCAGGTCAGCACCGGTGACTGGGCGTCCGTTGCCGGGCCGGCTGTCATCAAACTGCCCCCGATAGACGAGGCAGCGATCCCGATCGAAGAGGTAGAAGTCGGGCGTGCAGGCGGCTCGATACGCTTTGGCCACTTCCTGGCTCTCATCGGACAAATACGGGAAGGTATAGCCGACCTGTTTGATCTCTTCGGCCATTTTCTCCGGCCCGTCGTCCGGGTAGCTCTCGATGTCGTTGGAGTTGATCCCGACGACACCCACCCCTTTCGCCTGGTACTCCTTGGCGAGTTCGGCGAAGCGGGACCGGATGTGCTTTACATAAGGGCAGTGGTTGCACATGAACACTACCAGAAAGGCTGGCGCATCTTGGAAGTCGTCCAGCGAAACCCATTTGTCATGGGGGTCAGGAAGGCGAAAGGGCGGGGCCTTCGTCCCGAGTGTAAGCATTGTAGAGGGCGTCTCAGCCATGCATATCCTTCTTTCCCGAGCCAGGTATTCATAAATACCAGTCTAACACTTAAAGGACTCGAGGGGTGGGCAAGAGTCCGCTGAACTGGGCGGCGCTGTTGGCGCTCAATTTGGATCCCTCTTATGCCGGAACTTCCACGTAGGTGGAGTAGGAGGGGGGTTTGGGCACGCAGAGACCTTCGAGGCGCATTCCTTCACCGCAGCGGATGCAGATTGGGACTGATACCCGGCGATTTTACCACGGACGCATCGGCAGAGTTTTGCAACGACGCCCGGCAGACTGGCGGCCGCAGCCTGTGCGGCCGGGGAGCTGTTGGTAAGGCGGATGCCACTTGGCGTGCCGGGGATCGTAGCCGCCAGCCACCCCCTTGCCGTAGTTGCAAAAACCGCAGTTACCCACATGTATTATGGCTTTGTGCGGCCCTGCCTGCCAGTTCTCGTATATGTAGAGGCTCATACATTCTCCTCTACAAACAGTGTGAGTGAATTACACAACTCTCCCCAAATAAGAAAGGCCGCGATTGCTCGCGGCCTCTTGGACTTTTCGACTTTGAACTTCTGCCGATCCCGCCCTGCGGGACCGGCGCTACGCCTTTGACGACTGAGTTTAGCAGCCACGCCCCTCTGAAATCTCAAATTTCAAATTTGAAATCTCAAAGTGCTGAGCAATGTGCCCCGAGCCTTCCGCCTTGAAGATCGACGGACTCGGAGCGGGTTCTCTCTTAGAAAGGAGGTGATCCAGCCACAGGTTCTCCTACAGCTACCTTGTTACGACTTCACCCCAATCATGATTCATACCTTGGGCGCTATCTTCCTTGCGGTTAGAATTGCGACTTCTAGTACAAACCACTTTCGTGATGTGACGGGCGGTGTGTACAAGGCCCGGGAACGTATTCACCGCGTCGTTCTGATACGCGATTACTAGCGATTCCAGCTTCATGCAGTCGAGTTGCAGACTGCAATCCGAACTGAGACCGGTTTTTTGCGATTGGCTCCCCCTCGCGGGTTCGCGACGCTTTGTACCGGCCATTGTAGCACGTGTGTAGCCCTGGGCATAAAGGCCATGAGGACTTGACGTCATCCCCACCTTCCTCCCCGT
>JBAVYG010000757.1:0-3173 GCA_049698675.1 Terriglobia bacterium | reverse complement strand
GGAAAACCTCGATCTGATTCGCGAGTCTGTCGCGTTCCTGAAATCCAAAGGGAAGGAAGTGATCTACGACTCCGAGCATTTCTTTGACGGATTCAAAGCCAACTCGATTTATGCGTTGGCTACCCTCAAGGTTGCCGAGGAGGCAGGCGCCGACACCATCGTGTTGTGCGACACCAACGGCGGCACTCTGACCGCCGACATTGGCGAGCGCTTCCAGAGGGCTTCGAAACACGTCAAGACGCCCCTGGGGATTCACACCCACAACGATTGCGAAATGGCGGTGGCCAACTCCATTGCCGCCGTGCAGCAGGGGGCGGTGCAGGTGCAGGGCACGATCAACGGGTATGGAGAACGCTGCGGCAATGCCAACCTTTGTTCGGTGATCCCCAATGTCGAGCTGAAGTTGGGCCTGCGCTGCATCGGTCGGGAAAGCCTCAAGCGCCTCACGGAGGTGTCCCACTACGTAAGCGAGTTGGCCAACCTGCATCATCGCCAGGATCTGCCCTACGTCGGCAAAAGCGCCTTTGCCCACAAAGGTGGCATTCATGTGAGCGCGGTGGTGAAAGAGGCATCTTCCTATGAGCACGTGGATCCGGCGGTGGTGGGCAACGAACGCCGGGTCTTGGTCTCCGAACTTTCCGGAAAGAGCAACGTGATCTACAAGGCGGCGGAGCTGGGTCTGGAGATTGACAAGTCTTCTCCCGACGCCAAGCTTGTGGTGGACAAACTCAAAGAGATGGAGCACTACGGCTATCAGTTTGAAGGCGCCGAAGGCTCTTTCGAGATCCTGTTTGACAAACTGGTGCACCACGCCAAGGAGTTTTTCGAGTTGGATGGCTTCCGCGTCATCACCGAGAAGAAAGGAGCCGACCAGCCTTACTCGGAGGCGGTCATTAAGTTGCGCGTGGACGGCACGGAAGAACACACCGCCGCGGAAGGGGTTGGCCCGGTGAGCGCCTTGGACAGAGCGCTGAGGAAATCGCTCACCACTTTTTTCCCCTGCATCCGCAACATTCGCTTGACCGACTATAAGGTCCGCGTGCTGGACGCCAAAGCTGCCACGGACGCCAAGGTGCGCGTGCTGATCGAAACCACCGACGGCCACGAGACCTGGGGAACGGTGGGGGTTTCCGAAAACCTCATCGAGGCGAGCTGGCGGGCCCTTGTGGATAGCATCACTTACAAGCTGAAAAAGGAATACGGCTACAAGCGGCAGGCGAGCGAGGCCCGCGCCACCTAGCAGGCTCGCGCCTCAAAGAACAAATCTACCACAGAGCGCACAAAGACCACATGGCCTTGCTCATCCAGCCGTGGACGGTTGACGTACGCCCGCCCTTCTGGCGGCAAGGCTGGCCGAGATGATCAGGCGACGGGATGGTGGCGCAACCGTCGAGAGTCGTGCTGTACTGCCAACTGCCTACTGCCTACTAGCTCCAGCGGTGCGGCCCTGTCATTAAGGCTTCGTCGCCAGGATCAGAGGCGAAGGGCCGGGGGCTTCGAGCGTGCGCGGGTTTACAAAGCCCGCCTCGCCCAGCCAAGCGCTGATTTCGCGAAACGAGTAGGTGTCTCCGCAATCGGTCCCCATACGGCCTGCGGGCGGGCGGAGAAGAGAAAAGTCTTGCAATTCATCGTGCAGAGGAGTAAGAAGAAAGCATGCTGACGGCAGGAGAGATGTCTCCACCGGGCACGCATATGAAAGTCGAATGATCACACCGCTCTTGCGGTGCGTACCGCTGGCGACGTTCCGCGGACGCTGCCACGGCTGAGAAAAAAGTGAACTGACGAAGCGGGGGGCCGGAACTGGCTCCCCGACTTCATTTTGGCGTCACAACATCCCGACCCCAGCCCAGGCTCACCACTTTTACTGCCCACAGGTGGCGCGCACAGTGCTTCCTATCTGGCGCATTAGCAACTATTCGTGCCGCAACGCGACCAAGGGATCCAGGCGGCTGGCGCGAAGGGCCGGAAGGTACCCCGCCGCGCAGGCGACCAGCGCCAGTGCGGCCGTGGCCAGCGCCAGCGTTGATGGGTCATGCGCGGTTAGGCCGTAGAGCTGGCTCTCGACCGCCCGCATGAGCGCCAAGGAAGCGGGCACGCCCGCTCCGACTCCGAGCGCCACCAGCCACAACACATCGCGCATGACCATCCAGATCACCTTTCTCGGCTCCGCCCCCAGCGCCATCCGGATGCCGATCTCGCGTCTCCTCTGTGCGACGGTGTAAGCCATCACGCCGTACAGACCGATGGCCGCCAGCAGCGTGGCCAGGAAGCCGAAGACCGTAGACAAGCTGGCGATCATGCGTTCGGTGGTGAGCGAGTTACTGATCTGCACCTCTGCGGTCCGCGTATCATAGATGGGGAGGGTCGGATCCAGTTCCCGAACTTTCGACCGCACGCTGGTCATCACCTGCTTTGGATCGAAGGTCGTTCGCAGGTATACCGTCATGTCGGCGACGAAGTGACTCCCGAGATACGGAATATAGGCCTGCTCCGGGATTTCGTCGCGCACATTCGTGTACTTGAAGTCCTTTACCACTCCGATGATTTCCATGTCGGTTGCTGGAGATCTTCGATATGCGGCACGCGTGCTCGCCGCGGTGACCTAGTTGACCCGGACATTTGATATGCTAACAAGGGGACATTATTTCCCTCTCGACACGGCACCCTTCTTGGGTTAAGCCTCAAGCTTTTCGTAAGCGGTTACACTTTTCTGAGAAGCTCGGAGTACCTAGATCTCACCAGGCAGTCAACTCAAGAGCTTCTTGTTCGACTTCGTCGTAGCGCTTCATCACGGCCTCCTGGCTATTAGCTCTACGCGAGTTTTGCCTTAAGCGGACAGATGTTGCTACGGCGACCTAATGGACCCGGACACTTGATGTGCTAACAACAAGGACCCTATTTTTCTCTTGACAAGGCACCCTTCCTGGGTTAAAAATTGAGTTGTTTGTAAGCGGTTACACTGTCTTTCCGAAGCTCGGAGTCTTAGATCTCACCAAGCGGTCAACTCAAGAGCTTCTTGTTCGACTTCGTCGGGTCTGGTCAAATCGCGAAAGCAAAGGATAGCAAAAGGCGCACAGCCTTATCTGACCTCGCCAGTGAGCATCCGGCGTTGCGGAGGGGGCTGCGCGGGATTTTCCTTTTCAGGAGGGATAATAATGAAGATCCATCATGGG
>JBAVYG010000756.1:0-2456 GCA_049698675.1 Terriglobia bacterium | reverse complement strand
GGCCACCCCCAAGGAAGGAGTAATCGCCATTGACGTTAAAGTACAAAAGCTGGTCAAACCGCTGGCGGCGAACATCCGCACCGAATTTCAAACTGTGCTTGCCGGCGACTTTACTGAAATTATCTATCCACTGGAACGTATTGCCGATTTGGGGAAGTTCCCCTTCATAGTTGTTCCCGAGCACAAATCCGCCGGAAACCAAAACGAAGGGCACACCCTCGTGCGCGGCCCCCAAATTAGGAGTGATCCCGAGCGAGGGATTGCTGGGGTCTGAAAAACACTGGTCCGCCGGCACGGTGGCACAGGAGTCCTGGACCAGATTCGTGTGCTGAGGATGGTTAAATTCCCCTTGCGCCTCGCGGAAGGCGACAAAACGAAACTCATTGATTGCGGTTGGGTTGACCACCCAGGTATGCGTGAGGTTCAATTGCTGATATCGGTTGTTGTAAAGACCTCCAAACCCCGGGACGTTAGCGCCCCCAGCCTGGAAGAACGAAAAGGGCTGGGTGTAGTACTGATCGTCAAAATAGTAATAAGCGTTGAATTGCTGGTGGTCGCTAATCTTGTGATCGATGCGGCCGGTGAATTGGTCATCGTACTCACTCGCCGTGGGGACGGATTCGTACTCCGTCCCATTCAAGTTAGGCGGGGGCACAAACTCGTTCATCAAATCCTGCGCCGTCGGATCAAAACACGCAGGAGGGATATAGTTGTTCGGAAAGATGGCTGAGTAAGCTGTGCCAGGAGCGATCGGCGCCCCACTGTTTGCGGCAACCGCAGAGGCGCACCCCGGGCGAGAGTTCAGGAGAGCGGACACCGTGCCGTTGGGGTCGTTCAATGTTCCCGCGAAAGGCGACCCAGCAGAAAAATCGCCGCCCCGCTCGGCGGCGGTGGGCACAGGAAAGGCGGGAGAGGGAGTTCCCTGCCGGATTCGGTGTCCCTCATAAGAGCTAAAGAAGAAGGTTTGATCCTTGCGGATGGGTCCGCCCAGAGTGCCTCCAAACTGATTCTGCTTGAAGTCCGGTTTTGCGGTGTCAAAGAAACCACGAGCGTTGAGCACATTGTTACGAAGGAACTCATACAGGTCACCGTGCAAGGCGTTGGTGCCGGACTTCGTTACCACGTTCACCACGGCGCCTGAATTGCGCCCAAATTCGGCGTCGAAGGTGTTGGTCAGGACCCGGAATTCCTCGATGGTATCCGGAGAAGGTTGCACCCCCGGCAGATTCACAAACTGGTCGTTGGCTTCGCCCCCGTTCACGGTGTAGTTATTCGAACGCCCGCGCCCGCCGTTCACCGAAACCACACCCGGCTGATCGCTGCCGTAGAAGAGGTCCGACCCCACCTGCGACTGCACCCCGGGCTGCAATTGGAGAAGTTGATAGGTGTCGCGAGCATTCAGGGGAAGCTCGACAACTGCCACGTCATTCACCACCGCTCCAATCTGGGTGCTGGCGATTTCGATGAGGGGGGCGGCAGCCTCAGCCGTAACCACCTGTGAAACTTGGCCTAATTCCAACCGGACGTCGACCACGGTGACGTGACCCAACCTTACCTCAATTTCGTTGAGCCGGGCTTCCCTGAATCCGGCGACCTGTACTCCTACGGTGTAGCGTCCCACAGGCAAGGCAGGAAACTCGTAGTCCCCGCTCTCATTCGTCGTCGTGGCGCGGCTAACGTGAGTGTCACTCTGAATGACCGTGACGTTTGCACCCGGCACAACCGCGCCGGAGGGATCTGTAGCCGTGCCGCGAATGGTGCCCGTAGTCTGAGCCCAGCCCGCGCCGATTGAAAACACAAAGAAAAAGAGTCCGAGTAGACCACCGAAAGATGCTTTCACCCTCATTTTCACTCCTGTCTGATCGCGCCCCCGACGGTTGAAGCGTGTCCCACTGGAATGTTCACATCCCGGGAATCTGAATTTCCAAACTCTGTTGGAAAGTTAAAGTAAGAGGAAGCTGTCGTCAAGAAAAGATTTCAATGAGAGCAACATTTTTTCGGAAAGAGGAGACGGCGGGCGCAAGGGCAGGTGTCAGGTGCCAGATTTCAGGTGTCAGGTGGCGGAAAGGCAGTGACAAGTGACGAGCAGAAGCCAGAGGAAAAGCTCCATTACCTGTCGTGCCCCGACTCCGCCCGCATGCGCTCGAACCGTTGCATGCACTCGGTGGCCTCGATGCCCACCCATGCCGGCTTTGCCAAGCTGGCGTAAAAAGCTCTCGCTTCTCCGTTCTCATGTTCCAAGCGCCGCGTCACCACCTCGCCGGTCACAGTGTCCAGCACGGCAATTTGTTGGTAGCGCGTATGCAAATCACATCCTATGATAAACATGTTCGGCTCCTTTCTTCGGTGGCCTTGGTCGTTGCCTGTCCAAGTCTACCTCTGGGAAGGAGCCGACGACATTATGGAATCACAAATGCGGAGGTCTGCGCTACCTTGCTTTCACCATAGAGCGAGTG
>JBAVYG010000755.1:0-3375 GCA_049698675.1 Terriglobia bacterium | reverse complement strand
GAGCATCAGTATCTGGGAACGAAGACTCTCTGAGGCCACACGATGGTCTTCTTCGCTCCACTGGTCCCATTTCTCCCACTGGTTACAGCACATCCACCCAAACATCAGAGGGATGCCCTGCTCATCCGCGAGGTCGATGATGTGTTCGCTTGAAATCTTCGACTCCCACCGCAACATGTTTAGACCAAGATCCTTCACGTACGCCAGGATTTGGGCTTCGCGTTCGGGATCGTAGCGATAGAGGATGTCCGGCGTGTAGTCGGCACCACGCACAAGGAAATCGCGCCCATTGATTTGAAGGTAGAAGTTGCCGCCCTTCCCGACGTCAGGAAACTGCTCATCGTTATCGCGGTGCTGTGTAATGCTGCGGATTCCGAAAGGAATTTGCGCTCGGTCGGACACCTCGTTGTTCTGCAGGAATTCCAGGTGCAGTTCGTACAGGTTGGGCTTGCCAATCGTGTACGGCCACCAGAGGTCCGGATGGGTGACGATCAGGTTGGAGTACTTCTCCGGGGAAAACTCCACGGAAAGTTCCTGGCCGGGCGTCAGGCTAACGGCTTGGCGCAATTGGATAGCCGGTTTGCCTTTCCGGGTAATCGTCCCCTCGAGGGTGCCGCTGACCGGTTCTGCGGAAAGGTTATGCAGGTCCGCATAGACCGTCAGGCGCGCGGTCGACTGCGGAAGCGACAACTCTGAATTGACCCACGCATGTTGCAGCGTGACGTCTCCGGTCATTTTTAGGTAGACGGGTTTCCAGACGCCCGCATTCCGGTCCGGAACAAACGAAACACCGAACAGAGGTGGAGTTTTAAACTCGCCTTTGTAGCCAAGATACTTCCAATTGAGCCAGTCGAACCAACTATCAGCCAACTCTACTCCGGTCGCGTCTTGAATCAGTTGCTCAGGCGTGACTTTGACGGCCAGAGTATTGCGGGATCCCGGCTTCATCCACTTGGTGACGTTCAATTCGTGAGCGGCATACATTCCGACAATTTGCTTGCTGTCGGCGATTCTCTGTCCGTTGAGCCAGATCTCCGCGCGGTAGTTGATGCCTGGAAATTCCAGCGAGTAGGCAGCGTGCCCCGCCGGAGCCGTGAACGTGGCGCGATACCACCAGTCCTGCTGGTACAGGTCCTGGGGGACTTTCTCGAGCATGTTTTTCCCGTAGTATAGGTTTGGATAGACGCCGTCTTCCTGCAGAATCTCAAGCACGGTGCCGGGCATGCGACGGACCGGGTACCAGTTGCCATCTTGGTAATCCGGGCGGGAGATTGTTGCGCCGTCCGCCGGAACGTCTTTCGCGCTCGCGAGTCTCCAGTTCTCGGCCAACTCCACCTTTCCAGGGGCATCGGCGCATAACGGCAGAACGAAGATGAAAAATGACAACCAGACTCCAGCTATCATGCGAAGCATATGTTCTTCCTCCATCACGACAATGTCGGGCTTCAGATCGTTGCGCCGCTCGATTGCCTCGATACCCGTCCCCGCTTCACCCACCACCGTGAGGCGCGCGTTCTCCTCCAGGATGCGCCGCAATCCTTGCCGGACGAGCCTGCTGCCTTCAGCGAGCAGGACCCGAATCACGTTTTCTGCAACAGGCTGGGCCATTGATTAGCCTGCGTTGCCTCCATCGCGGCGGGAGAGCCGCCGAAGCCACCTCCCACTGGCAAGATCGCGTGAACCGGCCCACGGCGAAAAACAAGCAGCATGGTCCTCCAATGGAAAAAAGTCGATTATGGAGCAACACAATCACTCCGTCTCGTCGGCGAGGGTGAGCGCCTTTTAAAGGAATTCACGGCGCGCCTCCGCCGAAAGGACGTGCGATTTCTGAGACTCCGGCGGGCCGACGGGAAATCGTCCTTTAACAGGGGAAATTCGCGCTTCTAGATCGAGAGTTTCTTGTGCCTTTTCGCCTTGACCAGTCCGAACACAGAGCATTTCGAGCGTTTCATAGCTGCCGTGCCATCCAGGCATCAGGTCCAAGGCCCTTCGCAGGTAGGATTCAGCGCGATCGTTCGCGCCCTCGAGGACGGACAGAACCCCCAGTCCCCAAAGGATTGCCCCTGAATTCGGAGCTTGCTGCAAGCCACGCCGGAGTGCCTGACCAGCGGCTGCGGTATCCCCCGCACGTAGTTCGGCCAGGGCGAGGGAGAGATAACCCTGATCGTTGTCGGGGTTGTTGGTGATGGCCTTTTCGAAGGCGCGAGCTGCGTCCGAGGTGCGTCCCAAGTGCGCATAGGTATCTCCTAGCAAGGATTGAGTGGCGCTGTCCTGCTGACCCTCGCGTGAGCATAGCAGTATGGCGTCCAACGCGCGGCCATAATCCCGCAGCTGGAAATACGCATTGGCCAGGTTGTATTTCGCGTCATCGCAGCTAGGATCAGCCTGGATCGCAGTCTGGAAGTGCCGGAGGGCATCAGAAAACAATCCCTAACGAGCGAGGAGGCTTGCTCTGAAACACAGATATCGAGAAAGCCAATGCGATAGACGCCTCTCAACCGGTCGGGTGCCAGGTAGCATTGAGCTCGCTTTCAGTCTGGCGTAACCTGCGCCTCGTTGATGTTCCACCCGTCCACGGTGACAATCGGGGTCGACCCTTCAGCATCTTTACGGTTGTAAACGGCTGAGACCGCCCTCTTTTCGCCGGGACGCAAACAGAAATAGTTATCTTCCCAGCGCACGGGTAATATTTCCTCACCGCCGCTTCCTTTAAGAACGCTCAAATGCACGAAGAACGCCAGGTGTTTACTCGGATTTTCGACAGAAACGCTGGTCACACCATCCTCGCCCTTCGAGTCATTCCGCGCCGATAGGTTGAGCGTGGTGGGCGGCAGCTTCGCCAGCTCGCTGAGATCCGCGTAGGATTTCTCGGGCGTATATTCGTTTTGCCCCTTGTCCCAATCCATGATGTCGGGTTTCGTCGAGAGCCAGTAGAAATTGGAGCTCATCAACTTTCCCTGCGAATCCGTCAATTCAAGCTGCAAGAAGTAGGTCGTGGTCAATTGAGGTATCTCTGGTATTGTAAAAACCCGGGTGACGCTATCAGGCTGGATCTCGACGCTCGCCCGCTTCGAGTACTTTTCATTCATATTCAGGTCGTAGAGTCGAGCATTGCCGGTTAGTTTCCCGAAACCCCGATAATACGAGTTGACCACTGCGATCGATCGATCGTCATACGAATACTGGATGTGGAGAGGTTCACACGCCTTCTTGGCGCCAAAGTACCCGCCTCCCGGCCGCAGATAAAAGTCGTAGAGATGCCAGATTACTGATGGCCATCCGTTACCGAGCATCCACTGGATCACTCCCGTGTCATTGTACTTGTTTCTACCCCAAGCCTCGAGCATCGCTCGTTCACCATCGTAGGCGTCCACC
>JBAVYG010000754.1:0-6715 GCA_049698675.1 Terriglobia bacterium | reverse complement strand
TTGTGGAGGAAGGAATCAGAGCGAGATTCCTCGCTACGCTCGGAATGACACGGGAGCCCTGGGTCCATGTCAGTCCACAAGAAGTGAGAACTGAAAACTCGAATATGTCTACACCCCTAGTTATTGCCATTGACGGCCCCGCCGGCGCAGGTAAGAGCACAGTCGCCCGGAAAGTGGCGGCGCGCCTTGGACTGACCTATGTTGACAGCGGAGCCACATACCGGGCCGCGGCCTTGAAAGTGCTTCAGTCTGCGATCTCTCCCGACGATGAGCAGGGTGTCGCAAAACTCATTGCGCAGACAGATATCCGCATCACCACGGACGGCCTTCAATCCCGCGTTTTGATGGACGGTCAGGACGTGACGGAGAAGATTCGCACTCCGGAAGTGACATTGGCGGCAGCCAAAGTATCGCGATTGTCGGAAGTGCGCGCCAAACTTGTAGCTGTGCAGAGGGGCTTCGCCATGGGGCGTGGGGTTGTTATGGAAGGGCGCGACATCGGCACCGTGGTCTTTCCGAACGCCGCCCTAAAGGTCTTTCTTAAGGCTGATCCGGTGGAGCGGGCGCGCCGGAGGCTGAAACAGGACAGCAAGGAAGGGCGTTCGGCCACACTCGAACAAACTGCTTACGAAATCGCCCGCCGCGACCAACTCGATGCAGAGAGGAAGATTTCCCCGCTGGTGGCCGCGGCGGACGCCTATCGGATAGACTCCACTTACCTTGCTGCCGATCAAGTGGTCGAGCAGATTCTGGGTTTGGCACGGAAGAAAAAACTGCTGGAATGGGAGACGTAGAAGCGAAGAACACGGGAGGCAGGAGGGGGAGGGGACCAGACTACCCGAGTTCTGAACTCATCTTCCTCCATTGCTCATCGAGGCGAGGAATTCGGAATTACTCTTCGTCTTCGACAGCTTGTCGATAATCAGCTCCATACTCTCAACTGGGGAGAGTGGATTCAGCACCTTGCGCAACACCCAGATCCTGTTGAGTTCATCCCTGGGAACCAGCAGCTCTTCCTTGCGGGTGCCGGACTTGTTGATGTCAATGGCCGGAAATACGCGCCGGTCCACGAGTTTGCGATCCAGGTTAATTTCCATGTTGCCCGTACCCTTGAACTCTTCGAAGATCACGTCGTCCATGCGGCTGCCCGTGTCGATGAGGGAGGTGGCGATAATGGTGAGGCTACCGCCCTCCTCGATGTTGCGGGCCGCGCCGAAGAAGCGCTTGGGCCGCTGTAGAGCGTTGGAATCCACGCCGCCGGAGAGGACCTTTCCAGAGGGTGGGACCACGGTGTTGTAGGCGCGCGCCAGGCGGGTGATGGAGTCGAGGAGGATGACGACGTCGCGCTTGTGCTCGACCAGCCGCTTGGCCTTCTCCAGAACCATTTCCGCCACCTGCACGTGCCGGGCCGCCGGCTCATCGAAAGTGGAACTAATCACCTCTCCCTTGACGGTACGTTGCATATCCGTCACTTCCTCGGGGCGCTCGTCAATCAGCAGGACAATCAGGGTGATTTCAGGGTGATTGCTGGTGATGGAATTGGCAATGCATTGCAGGAGCATTGTCTTTCCGGTGCGAGGAGGCGAAACGATCAAGCCGCGCTGACCCTTGCCGATGGGCGTCAACAGGTCGAGCACTCGCGCCGAGATGTTGTCCTTGACCGTCTCCAGGTGAATGCGCTCCTGGGGATAGAGCGGGGTGAGGTTGTCAAAGAAGAGTTTGTTGCGGGATTCATCGGGAGGCTCAAAATTGATCGCCTCGACTTTGATGAGTGCGAAGTACCGCTCCCCCTCTTTGGGTGGTCGGATCTGGCCGGAAATCGTATCGCCCGTGCGCAAATCGAATTTGCGGATTTGGGATGGCGATACGTAGATGTCGTCCGGGCCGGGCAGGTAGTTGTAATCCGGCGCGCGCAGGAATCCGAAACCGTCCGGAAGGCACTCGAGAACGCCCTCGGAGAAGATGAGGCCGCTCTTTTCGGTTTGTGCCTGCAGGATCTTGAAGATCAACTCCTGCTTGCGCATCCCGGTTGCCCCCACCACGCTCAGGTCTTTGGCCACCTGCGTCAAGGTGACGATGTTCATTTCTTTCAGCTTGGCGATGTCGAGGACTTCGCCTTCCTTTAGGTCCTCAATCTTTTCTTCCTGGTTTTCTTCGGCTTTTACTTCTTGTTTCTTTGCAGGCATAGCTTCTCTCTTTGATTCAAGTGGATTTTTAAATCTTGGGGTCTGTGCGCCAGTGATTCCGGGTTCCACCGCTCTATCGACCTTCAATCCGTTGGAGAAGAACGAATAGTCATTGGCGATGACGAAACAGTGGTACGAAGTGCGGTGAAGAGCTTTCCCCGTGGACCCGGAGTCTTGCAAGCTTGATCAGTCAGGGGTGCCAGTCCTGGTTAGTGCTCATCTGGAGAGAGCATATGGACCGCTAGCTTTGATGCGCATCTCCAGTAACAGGTTTCATCTGCTTCTAAGTGCCGACTTGCCACGTCGTAGGGGCGATTTTACATCGGCACAACCCCAATGGCTTCCATGTGGCCTTGGCGACGTAAAGTCGCCGCTACAAGTTCTTCAGCAACCGGCTAAATGGTCAATGATCCGCGATCCGTTTCGAGTGGCGGAGGCTCCAAGCCGACCGGGGTTTCGGACTCTGACACCAGGACCGGCCGAGCCTCGATCTTACTTTCCAGTGCCAAGTCCAAGACCTCATCCATGCTCTCAACGAACCGGATGTTCAGTTCTTGCTGGATGGCTGCAGGTATGTCGGCCAGATCTTTTTCGTTATCTCGCGGCAGGATCACCGTTCGGCTGCCGGCGCGGTGAGCGGCCAGGATTTTTTCTTTGACGCCGCCGATGGGCAGCACCTTCCCTCGTAAGGTAATTTCTCCGGTCATGGCAACTTCTCGTCGCACCGCAATTTTGGTCAGGGCGCTGGCCACCGCGGTGGCGAGAGTGATCCCCGCCGAAGGGCCATCTTTGGGAATAGCCCCCTCCGGGATGTGAACGTGGATATCCAGGTGACGATAGAAGTCGGCACGGAGTCCCAGTTGGCTGGCTCGCGAGCGAACGTAGCTCATGGCAGCTTGGGCTGATTCCTGCATCACGTCGCCCAGCTTTCCCGTCAAGAGCAGTTTGCCCCTCCCTTGCATCAGGGTAACTTCGATGTTCAGGATTTGGCCACCCACTTCCGTCCAGGCCAGTCCCGTAGCCAGCCCTATCTCATTTCTTTCTTCGGCTTTAGTGTCCCGGAACTTTATAACGCCCAGGTACTCCGCCAGATCGTCCGGTCTCACTATGGCCGTGAGGCTCTTGCCTTCTTTCACCACTTTTCGGGCCACTTTGCGGCAGATGTTGGCGATTTCGCGTTCCAGGTTGCGGACCCCAGCCTCCCGCGTGTAATGCCTAATGATGTGGACGATGGCCTCATCCGGGAGCGTCATATTCGCGGCGGTCAAGCCCGTCGCCACACGTTGTTTCCGGATGAGAAAACGCTTGGCAATCTCCAGTTTCTCCGGCTCGGTATATCCCTCCAGACGCAGGATTTCCATACGATCCTGAAGCGGCTGAGGAATGGTGTGAACCACGTTGGCCGTGGTAATGAAGAAGACCTTGGAGAGGTCATACTCCACGTCCAGGTAGTGGTCCATGAAAGTGTTGTTTTGCTCGGGGTCGAGCACTTCCAGCAGAGCGGCGGAAGGATCACCGCGGAAATCCATGCTCATCTTATCCACTTCGTCCAGGAGGAAAACCGGGTTGACCGTGCTGGCCTTCTTCATCATCTGGATGATTTGACCGGGGAGAGCGCCAATGTAAGTCCGACGGTGGCCGCGGACTTCCGCTTCGTCACGCACCCCACCCAGAGAGAGGCGAACGAACTTGCGGCCGGTGGCGCGCGCGATGGACCGACCCAGGGAGGTCTTGCCAACCCCAGGCGGTCCCACAAAACACAGGATGGAGCCGCGGGGATTCTTCACCAATTGCCGGACGGCGAGGAATTCCAGAATGCGCTCTTTGATCTTTTCCAATCCGTAGTGATCTTCCTCAAGAACCTTCTGAGCGCGACTGATATCGCGGATTTCTTTGGATTTCTTTTTCCAGGGAACGGCAAGAAGCCAATCGAGGTAATTGCGCGAGACGGTGGACTCCGCCGACATGGGGGGCATCATTTCCAAACGCTTGAGCTCGGCCATGGCGTGCTCGAGGGCGTCCTTGGTCATCCCGGCGGTTTCAATCTTCTTCTTGAGTTCCTCCAACTCGTTCTTTTCGTTGCGTCCCAGTTCCTTTTGGATGGCCTTGATCTTCTCGTTGAGGTAGTACTCGCGCTGGGCCCGTTCCATCTGGCGTTTCACCCGCCCCTGGATGGTGCGGTCAACGTTGAGCTTCTCAATTTCCACATCCAGGATATCCGCCAACCGGGTGAGACGGTCCACGGGATCGAAGATCTCCAATAGTTCCTGTTTTTCCTCAATGCTGACGTTCAGGTTGGCAGCGATGGTGTCTGTAAACTTACTGATTTCATCCACCTTGACCGCCGCAATCATGGTTTCGTAATTGAGGCTTTGCGAAAGCTTCACGTACTGCTCGAAGAGCCCGGTTACCCTCTGGACGAGCTGTTCCAGGCTGGGTGTCGTCACCGTGCGGAAGATCTTAGTCTGGATGGTTACGCGGAAGTATCCGGCTTCAATCGAAATCTTCAGGATTTTCCCTCGCTCGGCACCTTCCACAAGCACTTTGATGTTGCCATCAGGCAATTTCAGGCTTTGCACGATGTTGGCAACGGTCCCCACCTGGTAAATTTCGTTGGGCTTAGGGTCATCAACCGAGGCGTCGTGTTGGGTGGCCAGAAAGATCTTCTTGTCCCCCACCAGTGCCTCTTCCAGCGCTCGTATGGAGGCTTCCCGTCCCACTACGAAGGGAGTCATCATGTGGGGAAAGATGACCACGTCGCGGATAGGCATCATCGGCAACGAACGGGTCTCACACTTTTCGCGGCCTGAGAACATAGTGTTATCCATTAACCTGCTTTCTCGAGGAACGTCGAACTGAAGCTGATTTCGTGGTTCTTGACCATCTCTTCGGTCACCACAAACTCACGCAGCTTCCGCTGGCTTGGGAGGTGGTACATCAGGTCCAACATCAGGTCCTCGAGGATCATTCTTAATCCGCGAGCTCCTACCTTCCTTTCGATAGCCTGAATCGCGATCGCTTTCAACGCGCCTTCGTTAAAGCGCAGCTTAACATTTTCGAACTCGAAAAGTCTCTGGTACTGACGGACTAGGGCGTTCTTGGGCTGCGTAAGGATTTCGATCAGCGCCGGCTCATCCAAATCGCCCAGCACGCTTACCACGGCTAATCGGCCTACGAATTCAGGAATTAAGCCGTAGCGGATCAGGTCGGAAGGCTGGATTTGCTCAAGTAGTTCGACGTTTCTCCGCTCCGCCGGTGAGGAAACACTGGGGTTGTCCGCATGAAAGCCCACCGTCTTCTTTCCCGTACGGTGCTCGATGATTTTCTCCAGTCCTACGAAAGCCCCTCCACAGATGAATAGGATGTTGGTGGTATCAACAGGCGTGCATTCCTGGTGGGGATGCTTGCGTCCGCCTTGTGGGGGCACGTTCGCGACGGTCCCTTCCAAGATCTTGAGCAAGGCTTGTTGTACACCCTCGCCGGAGACATCGCGAGTGATGGAGGGATTCTCATCCTTTTTCGAGATCTTGTCGATTTCGTCAATATAGATGATGCCCTGTTGGGCGCGCTGCACATCACCCCCGGCATTCTGCAGGAGTTTCAAAATGACGTTCTCGACGTCTTCGCCCACATAACCGGCTTCCGTCAAAGTCGTCGCATCCGCAATGGCAAAGGGGACTTCCAAAACGCGTGCCAGAGTCTGAGCCAGAAGGGTCTTGCCCGTTCCCGTAGGACCGATCAACAAAATATTGGACTTGGTGAGCTCGACGTCGCTGCGAATCCGGGTCAGAATGTTGCGCTTGTAATGGTTGTAAACAGCGACGGCGAGTTTTTTCTTGGTTTTTTCCTGTCCCACCACGTACTGGTCGAGAAAAGACTTGATTTCAGATGGCCTGGGAGGCTTGGCCTGGGTAGTGGGAACACGTTCGCTCCGCTCCTCCTCCAGGATAGAATTGCAGACGGCCACGCACTCGTCGCAGATGTAGGCGCGGGGAAAATCGCCTGGCGAAGAAATGAGCTTGCCCACCGCATCCTGCGTTTTCCGGCAGAATGAACAGCGCAGCGCTTCGTCCGGATTGGGACGTTTCGTGGTCATGGCTGCAAGTTACTTATGCTTGTAGATGATTTCATCAATGATGCCGTACTCGCGAGCTTGCTGGGCACTCATCCAAAAATCGCGCTCCATATCGCGCTCAATCTTCTCTATCGGCTGGTTGGTATGCTTGGCCATTATTTCATTAAGGCTGGCGCGAATGCGCAGGATTTCGCGGGCGTGGATGTCGATGTCCGTTGCCTGTCCCGAGAGACCGCCTATGGTAGGTTGGTGAATAAGCAAGCGCGAATTGGGGAGTGCAAAACGCTTCCCCGGAGTTCCCGCCGCCAGCAACACCGCCGCCACGCTGGCCGCCTGGCCAATACAGATGGTGGCAACGTCAGGGCGGATGAACTGGATGGTATCGTAGATGGCCATCCCGGCGGTTACCACCCCACCCGGCGAGTTGATATAAAGGGAAACGTCTTTCTCCGGG
>JBAVYG010000753.1:0-13145 GCA_049698675.1 Terriglobia bacterium | reverse complement strand
GTCGAGAAGGAAGCAAGCAAGTAGTACAAGAATGTTCTGTATCTCTCTGTAATATAGCCGCTTAGGTCACAAATACCCTGTAAGTGACGGGGCGAAGCTGTGAGGGGCAGTGGTCAGTCGTCAGTCGTCGGGAAGAGCACCCTGAATATTGACGTCTTGGTGTGGCGCTGATCGCCTATCGTTAATCGCGCAAGATGGACAGAACAGGCATGCCAACTCGAGGCTCGTCACTCATCACTGAAGTTGTGGCACGCCGCCTTGAACGAACTGGTTTTTGTCATCGCAAGCCCAACAGGAGTTGGAATCTAGCAGAGAAGAAACTGCCATGAATGGCACAGCCGCACGCCCTTCTGCCGCCGCACCGACGAAGGGGCAGGCGCCCCCACACGATCTCGTCGCCGAAGGGATGCTCCCGCCACAGCCGGTTTTTCGAGGCCAAGCCAAGGGCCGAAGCTTCGTGTACGGGCTTCCAGTGCAAATCACCTACGCCACTATAGATGCATTTTTCGTATTAATTAGCGGTGTATCCATTTTTTGGCTGCGGTTTGGGGTAGGGCATCCGTTCGGCGCGCAATACGGATTATTTGCTAGCTCGTTCGGCCGCACGCATGTGAACTTCTTTCTACTCTATTCGGCGCTGGTAGTTCTCTGCTGCACGAGCCAGGGACTTTACAGTACGCCGCGTGACCGGGGGTTCATGACTGAGACCGTAATGGTGGTCAAAGCCGTGGGCGTGGCAACAGCACTTCTTCTGTTCTCCATTTTTGCTTCTAAGAACGAAGATTTGTCGCGAATTGCTATCACCGGGTCGGGTGCAATCAGTGTTTTGACGCTTTCGGGATGGCGCGCCGCCAATCGGCAGTTTCTGCTGAGGCGGACAGCAGCGGGTCATGGGATTTCGCGGGTGTTGATCGTTGGTGCGGAGCGGCAAGGACACGCACTGGCCCGCTGGCTGGAAGAGAATCGGCATCTTGGATATGAGGTGTGCGGCTTTCTCGTTGCCGACCCCAAGGGGGACGCCCGCGCGCTTGGATCATTACGCGATCTGCGTGCCGTGGCCCTTGCACGTTTTGTGGATGAACTATTCATCGCACTGCCTTTTGACCGGGAACTTGTCAAAGAGATGGCCCTCGAGGCGCGCCAATTGCGGCTTGGGCTGAAAATCGTGCCCGATCTGTACGATGGTCTTGCCTGGCGAGCCCCGCTGCACACGATCGGCGGTTTCCCGGTGATGGACCTGCACTGGCAGCCGATTCCAACTTTAGGCCTTGCGCTCAAGCGGGCCATGGATATTTCGGTCGCCTCGCTCGGTTTAGTTCTCACCGCTCCGATAATCGCCATTGCGGCGCTGTGGATTCGCCTCGATTCGCCCGGACCTGCCATATATGCTGCGCCACGGGTGGGGAAGAAGGGGCGCAAATTTCGCTGCTACAAGCTGCGGACCATGGTGGCGGACGCCGACGCGCACAAAGAAACCCTGCGCGGCGCAAACGAACGCAAGGGACCTTTTTTCAAGATGGAAAAGGACCCACGAATCACACGCTGTGGACAATGGCTGCGTAAATTCAGCATTGATGAATTACCCCAGTTGATCAACGTGTGGCGTGGAAACATGAGTTTGGTGGGCCCGAGGCCACACCCGGTGGACGATTATGACCGCTATACGATTGAGCATCTGAGGCGGCTGGAAGTGAAACCTGGCATCACTGGCCTGTGGCAGGTCACCGCCCGGCGCGATCCATCTTTCGATACCAACATGGCGCTCGACCTTGAATACATTGAGAACTGGAGCCTTTGGCTTGATCTAAGAGTTGTGCTCCGCACCGTCGCCGTGGTTTTGCGCGGTCAGGGGCGCTAGTGCCCGGAGATATGAGTTTCATTTCGCCACCGGCGATCGAACCCGCTGCGCAAGGGTCTCCGGCCGCCGCGTCGCAGATAGCCACAGGGTTTGCATGGACAGCACGCAAGCTCCGCGTCTGGGGCATGAAATCGGCACTCTCGCTAATAGATCAGGGGCTGACGTCAATGGCCGGCTTCGGAGTGAATTTGCTGCTGGCTCGGTGGATTGCGCCCGAGGCGTATGGGGGGTTCGCGGTGGCGTTTGCGGGATTCCTCTTCCTCTCCGG
Source organism: Terriglobia bacterium (assembly GCA_049698675.1). GTDB lineage: Bacteria > Acidobacteriota > Terriglobia > UBA7540 > UBA7540 > CAVROP01. Next base: position 11,019 of record JBAVYG010000753.1, on the reverse strand, counting down.
CTTTTATAACGCGCTGCTTCTGGAACCCATGACCGTGCTGGGGCCGTCGCGGCACTCGGCCCGGTTGGGGGGGTTCTTCCGCGCGCAGATTATGGTGCACCTCGTTTTGGTCGGGCCGCTTTCCGTGGTGGCGCTTCTGGCGAGTCTCATCTTATGGCGATTCGCACGGGGAAGCCCGCTGATTGGGGCGGTATTGGGCGGAGGACTGGCGCTGCCGTTTCTGCTTGTGGCGTGGCTGACCCGGCGGATGTGCTGGGTGATGCAGCGGCCGACGGTGGCAGTGTTGGGGAGCGCATTCTACCTGGGATTTATTGGGGTGGGACTCTTCGCGCTGGCGGACCTCGCCTGGCTAAGCTCGTTCACGGCGTTCCTGCTGATGGGGTGCGGAAGCGCTCTAGCCTCGTGGCTCCTCCTCTGGCGGCTGGGAGTGTTGAAGCACAGACCAACCGCAAAGGCGGAGCTTTTGTGGCGCGTGACCTTGCAGGAGAACTGGAGTTATGGCCGCTGGCTGGTGGGCAGCGCGGTCTTGGGTTCCATTTCGAGCCAGGCACAGGTGTTCCTGGCGGCTGGCTTGCTTGGTCTGGGGGCGGCAGGAATTCTTCGCGCGATGCAAATCCCCTCGTTAGTGATGACGCAGGTTACATATGCGGCGGGCCTAGTCGCTCTTACGTCGTTTTCTTACGATTTTGGAAACGGCCAGATGGAATGGCTGCGGCGCAAGGCGATGCTGGTGAGCGTGGGTCTCGTCGGTGGTCTGCTCACATTCGCTTTTGTCCTGGCGATTTTTGCGGGGCAAACGGAACGTTTGCTTTTTGGAGGAAGATACGCACCTTACGCACACCTGATGCCGATTCTTGCTCTGATTCCAGCCGCGATGGGCTTCTCGACGGGCTATTCGATGGCCATGCGGGCTTCCCAGAAGCCACGCTTTGATCTAGTAGCAAATGCAATCGCCGCCCCCGTGGGAGTCGTCTCGGCAATTTTTTTCATACGCTGGTGGGGTGTTGCCGGCGCCGCCGCCAGCATGGCCGCTGGGTTCGCCGCTTACGCGATCTCTGTCTGCTGGATCTATTACAGTCCGCGAGAAACCGGTCAGAAACGAGGATTTTCTACGTAGATGTGGCCAAGAATCGCGTGCGTACTCATCCTTGGTTACCTGTGCCTGAGCCGTGCCTTTGCCTATTTGGGCGTCCCGGCATGGAACCTATTCGTTAGCGAAATTGTTCTCGCGTTCCTGCTGCTTTTTGGACCCAAGATTAGCCACCGTCCATGGATGCGGGCGATGAGGAAACAGCCAACACTTAGGCACTTTTTAACTTGGTACGGCTTATTTCTTATCTACGGTATTATTCAAGTTTTCCACGGAATCTCTGCAGGATATCCACCACTGACCGCTCTTCGAGATCTGGCCTTCAATTACTATCCCCTTTATTTCTTCCTAGGGCTCTGGGCTGGACTGATGAGGCCCGATCTTTTGCCCCGGCTCATGCGCGGCTTTGCCTGGTTCAATGGAATCTACGGAGTGCTATTCGTTCTGTACCTCAACCGTCTTGAATGGTTTGTGCCGGGAGTTAGCCCGGATGTGGCACCCGTTCGGATTTTTGGCCAGCCTATCTACTCCTTCGTTGCTTTACTAGGGCTGCTGGTCTACGAGAAAAATATAAGCCGCAGTTGGTACCTCTTGCTTTTGAACGGGTTTGTGATGCTCGGGATGCAGATTCGCGCCGAGTGGCTGGCATTTGCAATTGGAGCCGTCACATGGTGCGTGCTCACCCGGCAGGGCAAGCGGGTTCTGCAGGCGGGAGTCGTGGTAGCGTCCTTGCTTGCCATCATGTACATCACAGATTTGCGCCTCCCGAGCCCGCAAGGACGAGCGAAGGAGGACATTTCGGCGAGACAGCTCATTGATCGCGCCTTGGCACCCTTTCGCGCTGATCTGGGTGACCAGACAGCCGCCGCAGGTCTTGGAGGAGTGGATCCGCAGGAAGCGACCTCTGTATTCAGGACGGTATGGTGGATGGCGATTTGGAATTCGGTTCACTCGGATCTTCGAACAGCGGTCTGGGGGTATGGCTACGGGTTTCCGCTCGGCGATTTGGTGCCGTACATCGAGGGTTTCTTCATCCGAACGCCGCACAACGAATTTTTTTTCGCCCTGGGTTACACCGGGTGGGTCGGCGTCGCTTTATTCTTCCTCTTCCAATTTGGAATTCTCCGCCTGCTCTTGGAGTCGCGCCGTATCACTGGAGAAACATTTGGCGTCATTTTGTGGGCGGCAATGATGGTCCTCGGGATGTTCTTTCCTCTTTGCGAGACGCCGTACGGAGCAATTCCGTTCTACCTCCTAACAGGCTGGCTCGCGGCACCTGCTGTATTCAGTAAAGAATCGAGGCTGGCTGGAAATCAAGGACATCGAGTGCCAAGGATGACGGCTGGAGGGCAAACTCAGCGGGCACTCCTGCCAGTGTGACTCGGCGGAATGTGTTTTAGGTGCGCATCGCGCAGTGAATTACGGGCGGGTGTAATCAAAGACGGCGAGGGCATGGGACGGAAATCTCAGGGCCTTAGGAGTTTATGGTGAGCGAAGCAGCATTGCGTACTTGTCCTCTTTGCGGCAACAGCGCAAAGAAACATATGCGGTTGCCTCATGCAGAAGTGCGGAAGTGCCTCAGCCCCTCGTGCGGGTTGATGTTTGCTTTTCCTCAACTAGATGACTTGGCGCTCGGCGCGGCCTATCAGAAGTTCTATTATCCGGCCCCTGATACGGGTATCGCTGCGTACGAAAATACCCCCGAAGAAATTCTGCGGCAGACATTTGACAAGGCGGAATGCGAATTGGGGCCACTTGCCGGAAAGAATCTTCTGGATTTCGGATGCGGCATTGGCAGGTTGTGTCAGGTCGCCCGGCAATACGGCATCCGCGTAACCGGTATCGAGCCTGATGCGAATGCAAGAGAGAACGCGTATAGGACCGCGAAGTTGAGAGCTTATAGAAGTCTGAGCGATTTGCGTCACGCGGAGCCCAACGCCAAATTCGACATCGTGACGATGTGGGATGTGATTGAACACTTGCGCGAGCCGTGGAAGGACCTGAAGGAATTGTCGACTATGCTTCAGCCGGATGGATGGCTTCTGCTCTCGACGCCGAATGCGGCCTGCCTAAGGGCCCGCGTTGAGCGGGAGCGATGGGAAAACATGGTCAACCCCACGCATTTCTACTATTTCACGCGGAAGTCGCTCGAGGCCGCGTTAAGACGAGGCGGGTTTCGCGAGGTGGGGGAATTGCAGTTTTCCATCCGGTATCCGGGACATAACGGTATCCGGCGGATCGTCCATCGCGCCTTAGTGTCCTGTCGTGTGCAGGGCCAGCTTGTGTACGTAACTCGCCCGCGAATGCTCGAAACAGCCAAAACCATACGCAGCTTTGAGGAACGCCGGGAAAACGAAGTTCATGCGGCGGGTTGAAGCTGGGGCGAAGTACGAAACTGCCGCGCGGATACCACTTCGTTCAGCGTCGGCCATCAGCGACTCCGGACGGGCAGGGAAGATCGGAATGAGCGATTTGCCTGCGCCTACAGGGAAACGCACGGCTGCTCCCCCGCGGCTGAGGGTATTGTTTGTTCACAACGAGTATCAACTTCCAGGTGGCGAGGACGAGGTGGTCCACAGGGAGAAAAAGTTGCTCCTCGAAGCAGGCCACGTAGTCTCCGAGTACAGGCGTCGAAATGCTGAAATCAACGAATACGGTCTGCTGGAGAAAGTCACCCTCCCTTTTCGGACCGTCTGGGCGGGGGATAGCTGTCAGGAACTGAGATCCCTGCTGGAGAGATCTCAGCCCGATATCGTGCATTTCCACAACACGTTCCCCCTGATCTCCCCAGCCGCCTACTACACATGCAGGAGAGTCGGGATACCCGTAGTCCAAAGCCTCTACAACCCCAGGTTGCTTTGCCCGGCCGCCAGCTTCTACCGGGACGGCCGCGTTTGTGAGGATTGCCTCGGAAAAACGGTTCCTTGGCCGGCTGTGATCCATGCCTGCTACCGCTCTTCCCGTTCCCAAACAGCAGTTACGACCGCCATGCTCGCCTTCCATCGCTGGGTACGAACATGGGAAAAGTTGGTTGACGTTTATATCGTTGCCACTGACTTTTATCGTGAAAAATTCATCACCGGCGGTCTCCCCGCAGATAGGATAGCCGTCAAACCGCACTTCGTCGAGCCAGATCCCGCCCCCAAGGAAAGCCTCGGAGATTACGCGCTCTATATCGGACGGCTAACGGCAGAAAAAGGTGTTCCGACCCTCCTGAAGGCCTGGAGAGGATTGGACCAGATCCCTCTTAAGATTCGAGGCGAAGGACCCCTATATGACGAAGTCTGTCGATTTTCTGAGTCGCGCCCTTTCACGGTTCATCTGTTGCCACGGATTTCTCGCGACGATCTGACTTCCGTCTTGAAGAAATCCCGTTTCTTGGTTTGGCCCTCCGAGGGGTATTACGAGACCTTTGGCTTGGTAGCGATAGAGAGCTTTGCCTGCGGTGTCCCCGTCATAGCTTCCGGTTTGGGCGCGATGGGGGAGATTGTCGAGGACGGGAGGACCGGTTTGCACTTCAAGCCCGGTGAGCCGGTCGACCTGGCCGCAAAGGTGGAATGGGCGTGGACGCATCCGGAAAAGATGAGGGAAATGGGCGTGGCTGCCCGCGCGGAGTACGAAGCAAAATACACCGCCGAGCGCAATTACCAGATGCTGATCCAGATTTACGAAAGGGCAATCCAACGCAGCAAAGTGGGCTGAGCTAGTCCGAATCTTTTCGCTGGGCCTTTGACCATGAGCGCCACGGTGGGACGTGGGGAGGCTAAAACGACCGCGATAGAGCCGATGGCGCTGCCTCCGCTGGGGGAGCGGCCGCTTGTTTCGGTGCTTGTCTCTAACTTCAACTATGCGGCTTACCTGGGGCAGGCGATCGAAGGCGTCATTGGGCAGACGTATGGAAACCTGGAGCTGATCGTATGCGACGACGGGTCGACCGACCGCTCCCGAGAGGTTCTTGAACGCTACGCCAGACTTGACGCGCGCGTTCGCCCCATCTTCCAGGAGAACGCGGGACAGGCGGCCGCACTGAACGCGGCCTTTCAGGCGAGTTCCGGCGAGGTCATCTCTCTCTTGGATGCGGACGACGTATTTCTGCCGGAGAAATTGCAGCGCGTCGTCGAAGCCTTCATGAGCCACCCCGGATCAGGTTTCGCAATTCACGGGATGAGGCGGGTTGACAGGGGGCGGGGCTTTTTGGGCGATATCCCTTTGCTTTTTAGAATGCCTTCGGGGTGGCGCGGCGCGAGCCTTCCGCTTACCGTGCCAACGATGCTCCCCGGACTGCCACCGTGCTCGGGTCTCTCGCTGCGCCGCGCAGTGGCGGAGAGGCTATTCCCTTTGCCTACGGGGCTCAGAGCGTATGCCGACACTCTGATACAAATCCTCGCACCCCTGATCACCCCGATCGTGGCAATCGAGGCACCCCTGGCCGAATACCGTGTGCATGGGGGAAACGTTGCTGGGGTCGCCAGGTTTACCGAACTCCACGTGCGCCGCTGGGTGAGCTTCCAGAACGAGATTTGGAAGGCGTGGAGGGCATGCCTGGAGTGGAATCTTCCGGGATTGTCCGCCGACCTCCGGCTGCCCGCCGAGGTCCCTGTGTCTGCGAACGCATATGCCCACGCGCGGTTCCGTTCCGGCACCAGGGCGAGGCATCTCTACCGAATGTTTATTGGTTCACCTTTCTTCGAAAGCATGCCCAGGTTATACCGCTGGTACTGGAGGTGCACCATTCTTCTCCCTGACCGGCTCTTCCGGAGCTCCTTTGACTTGGTTTACGGCCAGACGAGGCTGAAGATGCTCCTGGGTCGAACACTGTCGACCTTTCGGCGCGTCCGCGGTGTCAACACAAGTCGTGAATAATGCGAAAAGATTTGTCCGAAGGATAATCAATCTCTTTGGCCTTGAGATTTGTCGGTTTAACTCCACGGGATCGGGACGGGCAAGGCTTGCGCGTTTTCTTTCTTCCAAGGGAGTCAGCCTGGTCTTTGATGTCGGCGCAAGTACAGGCCAGTATGCGAGACTGCTTCGGGATATCGGTTACCGGGGGCGGATCATCTCCTTCGAGCCTCTCTCTGCCCCGCACCACAAGCTCAGGAAACTGGCCGCGAAAGACCCAAAGTGGATCGTGCCGCCCTGCGTGGCGGTTGGGGAGACCGATCGGATGGTCGCAATCAACGTTGCTGAAAACTCTGTATTCAGCTCGGTATTGCCGGGCAGACCAATTCTGACCCGCGTTGACCCCGCCTCCAGGTGTGTCGCGGTGGAACACGTGCGCATGGTGACCCTGGACAACGCGGCACAGGCCTACATGCTTCCAGGCGATACCGCATTCCTGAAAGTCGACGTCCAAGGCTACGAGAAAAAGGTGCTGGAAGGCGCGAGGAGTCTGGTCAGAAGCGTGGTCGGGGTGCAGCTTGAGCTTTCTTTGGTCACTCTCTACGAGGAAGAACTCCCCTTTCGCCCGATGATCGACTTCATGGAGTCGCTCGGCTTCAACGTCCACTCCTTCTCCAGCGTCTTTGCCGATGAAACTACCGGGCGCGAGCTACAAGTGGACGTTATCTTTGGCCGGGAGGACTCCGCTGAGGGATGGGCTGAAAATTCTTGTTCTCGGAAACGCGCGTAGTCCGCGTCACGGGTCTCAGACTGCTTTAACTTGGAGCTGGGCATGGAGCTTGGCAACTGGAAACGAGGTCTGGGCGAGAGCCCATCTTCACGACCGCCAAGCCGTGGATGTGTATCTCTCGCTGCACCCGAACCCGCGTCTGCGCTTTGTCTGGGTTACTCCTCCTTCCTGGGGCTCGGTGAGTGGGTGCGCCGCAGCGGGGAAGGCCTTGTGGGCATTCTGCGCTAGGCTCTGTGGCAGCGGGCGGTCTTGCGCAGGGCCGAGCAACTGCACCAGCAGGTCGGCTTTGACCTCGTGTACCACGCGAGCCGGGGCACTGTGAGCGAGCGACCGGCCGTGTGGCGTCTGCCCGTTCCGTTTATCTGGGGGCCGGTGGGCGGAGGCCACGCCGCGCCCGCGCCGAGTACGAAGCCAAATACACGGCCGCACGCAATTACGAGCAGCTCCTGGGCACTTATCAAGGAGCATCGGCTTAAGCCTCCCGTTGCGGGATCCAAGAGCGCGCTGGCGCACCCTCACGGAGGTCAGCGCAAAAGAAGCGAAGGCAAATGCACATATTGATGGTTCACAACAAGTATCTGCTGCCCGGTGGCGAGGATATTTCGACGGAAGCCGAGGTAGCGCTGCTAAAGGATAACGGAATTGATGTCGAAACTCTGTATGTAAGCAACGAACAAATCAAGAAAATTGGGAAAGTCAAAACCTCACTACGCTCAGTCTGGTCCCAGGAGACATATCAAGAGGTTCTCAAGAGGCTTAGCGAGACGCATTTTGATGTCGTTCACGTACAGAATTTCTTCCCCCTAGTCTCCCCCTCAATCTACTACGCGGCAAAGAAGAAGAAGGTAGCAGTCGTTCAAACTCTCAGGAACTACCGTCTGTTTTGTCCCAATGCCGTACTGTTCCGAAAAGGCCGCCCTTGCGAGGATTGCCTCAATCGCCGCATCGCGTGGCCCGGAGTAGTTCACGCATGCTACAAACGAAGCCATTTAGGCTCCGGTGTTGTTGCGGCGATGCTTTTTACCCATCATGTTCTGCGGACGTGGACCAGTAAAGTGGACGCTTATGTTGCTCTGACTGATTTTGCGCTTCGAAAGTTTGCTGAGGCAGGATTTCCTCGTGACAAGCTTCTCATTAAACCAAACTTCGTTCATCCCGATCCGGGCCTGAAGAACAGGGCCGGCGAATACGCGCTCTACGTGGGCAGGCTATCGGAAGAAAAAGGGGTCCGTGTCCTGCTGGCAGCTTGGGGTATGGTTCGGAGTTGCATCCCATTGCGGATCGCAGGCGACGGTCCGATGCGCAAAGAAATGGCCGCAGAGATAGAGGCCAAGGGGTTGCAGAGCGTGGAATTACTTGGCCATGTCTCGCCGAGTGAAATCGTCACACTCATGCACGGGGCCCGGTTTTTAGTTTTCCCAAGCGAGTGGTACGAGACGTTCGGACGCGTGGCGATTGAAGCCTTCGCTTGTGGGCTGCCTGTAGTGGCTTCGCGGTTGGGCAGCATGGCAGAGATCATCGCAGACGGCGAGAACGGACTACACTTCGCTCCTGGCGACGGGGCAGAACTCGCCGAAAAGGTGGAATGGGCGTGGACTCACCCCGAGGAGGTGGCCGCGATGGGCCGCGCGGCCCGCGCGGAGTACGAAGCCAAGTACACCCCGGAGCGCAATTACAAGATGCTGATGGAGATCTATCAAAGGGTCCTGGGAGCCAGGGGCTACGTGCTGGGTGCTAGGGTCTCGGGGGGAAGTGGTACACAGTAGACGGCATACGCTGGGCGGTAGGTAGTAGGTCGTATGTGGGGGACATAACAATCCAAAACCCCGAACCCCGAATCGCCAATCGGCAATCGCCAAACGAGAATCGGCAATCCTTCAAGGTTCTGGGTGTGCGCGTGGACGCCGTCCAGATCCCTGACGTCATCGGACTGATGGGGCGCTGGATTGCGGCGCGCTCGGCATGCCACTTCATCGCTTTCACTGGTATGCACGGCATTACCGAGACTCAGTACGATCCGTCGTTCAAGCAGATACTCAACTCGGCGGATCTGGTGGTCGCGGATGGCATGCCCTTGGTGTGGCTGGGCCGCTGGCACGGGCACGCGATGCGCCGGCGTGTCTATGGACCGGAGCTGATGGAGACCTTCTGCCGTAAGACCGGGCCCCTCTATAAACACTATTTCTACGGCGCCGGGCCGGGTGTTGCGGATCGCTTGGCGGAGATATTGAAGCAACGGTACGGAGTGCGCACCGTCGGAACCTACTCTCCACCCTTTCGGCCGCTGACCGAGGAAGAGAAAGTGGAAGTGGACCGCCGAATCCAGGCGGCGGCGGCGGATGTCGTCTGGGTAGGCTTGAGCACGCCCAAACAGGAGCGCTGGATGTGCGAGCACCGTGGCTGGCTGGGCGTACCGCTAATGGCCGGAGTAGGTGCGGCCTTCGACTTCATCACCGGAACCGTGAAGCAAGCTCCGGCCTGGATGCAGGAAAATGGGCTCGAGTGGTTTTTCCGCCTCGTGCAAGAGCCACGCCGCCTGTGGCACCGCTACCTCGTCATTGGATCAAGATTCGCGTGCAACGTTTCTCTGGAGCTCCTGGGCCTCAAGAAATTCGACTGACTCTCTTGCGCTTTATCGATTCTGACTTCCTATGGACTGACGTGGACCCCCGCTTACGCGGGGGTCTTGTACTATTGCAGAACTGGAGTTTTGCCTTCGATATGCGGATCATTGTGATGACCATTTCTTCCGGCTTGATTGACAGGAATGCGTACTGAAAATGAGCCGTACTGATACTTTCCTCTTGCTGGTACCGCCCCGCTTCAAATAAGTTCCCCCCCAACTCTACAAACAGAGTTTCCTTCTCCTGCCCTTTCGCCTTCTCCCCCCACAGATGCGCAAACCGCTTTAACCCGATTTCACAACCCGATTCGACATGTTGACGGTTCAGTGTCGCGGTGGCACAATGAGCCTCCAGCCATGGCGAGAAAAGTGAGCCCACGGAAACGAAAAAGAAAAGGTGCGGGGAGGGGACCAAGAGCGGCGAGTTCGGACCGCCTCAGCGGTAGAACGCCGAGCCTCCCCAGTGCCCGACCTCGGCGTGATTTGATCTTCTCCGGCTTCTTGCTGCTTCTTCTGCTCGTCGTTTACAATTCGAACTTCCGCACCATTCATACGGACGACAGTTTCGCGGCTCGCTTCCTGCCCTTTAGCCTGCTCCTGAACCACAACCTGTACCTGGATCAATGGATGCAACGCCGCCTTGCGCAGCCTCTGGGGCCAGATGGGGCGTACTTCGCCCACAAGTCCCACGGTCACTGGATGTCGACGTATCCGATCATCACCCCCGTTGTCGTGACGCCGCTCTACGTCTTGCCAGCTTGGTGGATCTCCCGCCAGTCGCCTCCACTGGATCCGAATTCACTCGGCTTCGGCTTGATCACCGATACGATGGAGAAACTCAGCGCGTCCCTGATCGCCGCGATGTCGGGAGCACTTCTCTTTCTCGCTTTTCGCAAGGTCGCCTCGCGCAACGTCAGTCTTGCGGTGGCACTGATCTACGGCTTGGCCAGCAACACGTGGGCGATATCGAGCCAGGCTCTTTGGCGACAAGGGCTGACGGAGCTCAGTTTCACCTTCTTGCTGTGGGCGCTATTCCGCGTTCCCGACTCAGCCAGTGCTCCTTTTTGGGCGGGCCTTGCCCTGGCCTTAGCCACCGCCAATAAGCCCCTAGAAGCCATACTCATTGTGACCTTCCTACTTTATTTCGTCGCCCGCAGGCAGTGGAAGAACGGGCTTCTGTTCCTCACGCCGCTAGTTGCTTTAGGTTCGCTGACGCTCGCCTTCAACCTGCATTTCTTCGCAAAACTCGCGGGCGCCTACGGAATCCCGTCGCTTGGAGACGTTGCCCATTTCCCTTTCTGGGCTCGTCTCGGTATCGGCCTTTCCGGAACACTGGTGAGTCCAAGCCGTGGCTTGCTCGTGTACATGCCGTGGGTGGCCTTCGCGTTCTGGGGTGCAGCTAGACTCTGGAAGGAGAAGAGTCCTGGCTGGAGCCGCCCGCTCATCGTGGCACTGGCTGCCATCCACGTGGTTCAGGTGGGCGGGACCATATGGTGGGGCGGGTGGTGCTTCGGTCCCCGCTACTTCACGGACCTGTTGCCCTTCTTCGCCTGGTTCCTGGTGCCGGTGTGGGCCAGCATTCGGGCTCGCCCTGTGCTGCGGGTGGCGTTCGCTGCGACGGTGGCCATCGCCTTGTGGGTGCAAGTGGTCGGCGCCTTTTATTACCCGGCAGGGAAT
>JBAVYG010000752.1:0-8727 GCA_049698675.1 Terriglobia bacterium | reverse complement strand
CCCCAGCCCCTAGCCCCCAGTCCCCAGTTTATGCCTTTTGATTCGTTCATCGGAAACTCCAAAGCTCTCGCGAGCGTGCGCGAGATGGTGGCAGGCGGCCGTGTTCCTGGCGCGCTATTGTTCTCGGGTCTGGACGGGGTAGGCAAGAAAACTCTGGCGCGGATGCTGGCCAAAGCGTTGGTGTGCGAGCGAGGTGATGGCGACTTCTGCGATGCCTGTCCACGCTGCCTTAGGGCCGAGCAGATGTTCACCGCTGCGCAAGAGGACCTGGCGCGCCGGCGGGAAATCAAAGAGGCGGCAAGACGGGTTGAAGGGTTAGTCTATTTCGATTTCCAGATCCTCGAACCCCTCACGCGCTTCATCCTGATGGAACAAATCCGGCAACTGCGCCATGTGGCTTATACCCGGCCTTTCCAGTTCCCGCGCCGCGTCTTTATCATTGATGACGCACAAACGGTTCACTGGCAGGCGGTGGATCTGCTGCTGAAAGTACTCGAAGAACCCCCCGAAACCACCTCCTTCATTCTCGTTTGCTCCAACCCTTACGAGTTGCGCCCCACCATCCGCTCCCGGTGTTTGCAGATTCTCTTTCAGCCCGTGGATGAATCTGCCATCCTCGAACTGCTGGCCAAGCAGGACCGTTTGACCAAAACACAGGTGCTCCTCGCGGCGCGTGTGGCGTCTGGCAGCGTGGCCAAAGCCAGGAGCTTCGATCTTGCAGCCTATGAACAGCGTCGCAAGCCTTGGTTGGAATTCCTGGAAGCCGTTGCGCGCCGTGTTCCCGCTTCCTCCGCTGGCGCGGACTGGCGGCCGCTTTTTGATTCGGCAAAGGCGCTCGCCGAACGCCGGGATGATTTCGAAGCCACGCTCGACATCGGCTATTCCCTTCTGCGTGACCTGCTTCACGTGCTCTTGCAAGGACCGGGAACCGAAGTGACCAACGTGGATGTACTCCCGCGCCTTCAGGCTTGGGCGGCCGGCCTGGGGCTCCAGGGAATTGAACTCTTAAAGTCCGGCCTCGACCAGGCCTACCGGCTGCAAATCCGCAACGTAAACCAGCAACTCGGCTTTGAGACGTTGGGATTAGAAGTTTCGGCGAGGTCCAAAGTCCGGGCGCGTTAAACGCGTCAACTAGACTCTTCTCTTACCAATCCATCAGGGTCGCGTCAAAGTCGCGTAAGAAGCGGCTCTGCCCAATCCATGGACTCCATTGCGAATCCGAAGACTTCGTGGTAAGATGTAAGGCATTCGGGGCTTTGTCCCTCGAAGGGCTCTTTTACCGACCGGAAGAAACCCGGGTGCCAAAGCGAGCGTCTAATTAGTAGCGCACCTGAGCGCGAATTCCCCAGGGAGAAGCTCTGAAGTTGTGGCCTCGGGAGACCAGGCCGAAGGAGTAAAGTATGATGAACCGACGACTCATCCGCCCAACCCTATCCGAGGTCCAGGACCAAATGGGCGCGCGCCTGCCGCGCAAGAAGCCTGCTCCTCCTGAACAAACCAACGCCGAGAACTTCTACTACTTGAAACAAATGCAGGCGCGAACACCCATGGTGGTGGTCCTCAGCGGGGAGGAAGTCATCCACGGCGTCATCGAGTGGTACGACAAGAATTGCATCAAGGTCCACAGGGCGAACGAACCCAACCTCCTTATCATGAAATCCGCCATCCGCTATATCTATAAGGAGAACGAAAACAAGCACGGGAGCACTGGGGATGGCAATCGTCTTCCCGAAAACGGGCAAGACGACTTTGGACAGGGCTAGTCGGGGAATTCCAGCACGTCCAGTGAACCCCGCGCGGGATGCGGTTCATAACCAGGCGATGAATCTCTGACTTGGCCGCGGGCCAAAGAACTCTCTACCTTAGAGCTTGGAGGTTATCGTTCACGCTCGAGCGTTGCGGGTAGTGGTACAGTTTGATGTTGTAGCGGCGAGTTTACCTCGCCAGTTGGCGGCATAAAGCCGCCTCTACATCAAACTGTACCACTACCGCGTTGCGACGGCCCTTGACAGTGTAACTTTCCGCGCCTAGGATAATGACGCTCTATTAATCCCAGTCGCGAGCGGAACAGTGATTCCTAAATCGACCTCCTACTATCAGCCAGCCATAAGCTCAACCACGACGATTGTTGTCCCCACTTGTCCCCTAACAGGCCCTTCGCGGACCATGGTTCGCTTCAGGTTTCTGGCCGGCCTTTTCGCCGCCCTGGTCCTGTGGGGCTTCCCTTTCCGGACCACGATCAAGGCACAGGAGCAGCACAAGACCAAGGTCCCAGTTCTCGATAAGATCACTTCCGGCGGACCGTCGCATCAGCAGTTTGACGGCATCGTGAGATCCATCGATTTGGAGAGCGAGGTTTTGAATGTGGACGCCCTCAAGGGGAATGCCACAGAGATCTTCCCCATTAAGAAGAAAGTCCATGTCGTTACCGCCGACGGGGGCAAGCTCAAGCTGACGAAACTGAAGCCTGGCACCAATGTTCTCGTGAACTACGAGCAAAGGGGCGATCACAGGACAGTTACGGAAATCATAGTCCTGGCGGGCGGCGCGGAGAAGAAGAAAATTCCCCCCTCTTAGCATCCACGGGGTCGGAGCAGGTCCTGAAGGCATCCCATGAAAATCGGCATAACCTGTTACCCCACCTATGGCGGAAGTGGTGTAGTCGCCACTGAGCTGGGTCTGGAATTAGCGGCGCGCGGACACGACATTCATTTCATTAGCTACGCCGTCCCCGTTCGCATGACCGAACCCTCCGAGCGCATCCACTTCCACGAAGTGGAAATGCTCAACTACCCGTTATTTAATCATCCCCCCTACACGCTGGCCTTGGCCACGCAGATGGCGAACGTGGCAGTGAACGAATCGCTCGATCTGCTGCACGTCCATTACGCTATCCCTCACTCGGTAAGCGCCTATTTGGCCAGGGCGATGCTAAGCCCCCACCGCCTTCCCTTTGTCACCACGCTGCATGGAACGGACATTACGCTGGTGGGCGTGGATCGCTCTTACCTGCCCATCACACGGTTTTCCATCGAACAAAGCGACGGGGTAACAGCCATCTCCGAGTACCTTCGCAGGGTGACGTTGCGCGAACTCAATATCCACCGCTCGGTGGAAGTGATTCCAAACTTCGTCAACTGCGACGTATTCCAGCCCGCCGACGCCAATTGCCGGCGCAGCGAATTTGCCCCCCAGGGTGAGCCTATCCTCGTCCATCTGTCCAACTTCCGACCTGTCAAACGGATTCCGGACGTGGTCGATATCTTCGCCATCGTCCGGGCGGAGATCCCCGCCAAGCTCCTCATGATTGGCGACGGCCCGGAGCGTACCATCGCCGAATGGCTGGTTCGTGAAAAAGGCCTGATGAAGGACGTGTACTTTTTGGGCAAACAAAATCAGGTGCAGGAACTCCTGAACTGCGCCGACGTGCTCCTTTTGCCCAGCGAAATCGAGTCCTTTGGCCTGGCGGCGCTGGAGGGAATGGCTTGCGGTGTCCCTGCCGTCTGTTCGGAGGTAGGGGGATTGCCAGAGGTAATCAGAAATGGAGTGGACGGCTTTCTGGTGCCGGGTCATGATGTGAAAATCATGGCCGCACGCACCCTCGAGATCGTCACCAACCCGCGTCGTCGCGAGCAGATGGGCATCGCGGCGCGGGAACGCGCCTCGACCACGTTCTGCAGCCAAAAGATCATTCCCCTTTACGAAGATCTCTACCAACGCGTCCTGGCAAATACGTAAAGAGCGGCAGGTGGTAGGTGGGGAAAAACCTGCCATCCCCACGTGCCATAAGCGGCTAACCGCCTCTGAGGAGCCCTCTCCGACACGTAGGGGCGCTATGCTTGCGGTGGGCTCGGGTTTCTCTTCTGTCTTCTGACTCCTGACTCCTGCTCGCTGCTTGTCACTGCTCTTACGCGCGCTGCCCACTGCTTACTGTCCACTTTTCCCTGAGACCCGTCAGGGCGAGAATCCCGCCCAACGGTATTGAACATTGCAAAATGAGGGCGGGGCGTGTACACTTCCGGCTTCTCCCGATTCCAAAATGGAAGTCCTGGCTGGCATGACACTCTTTTGAAGACGGAGGTACAAATGATCAAAAGCAGCAGGCAACGAACGGTTTGGATTCTGCTCACTCTTGGTGTTTGGGCATTACTCGGCATATCCGTTTCCCTGGCGGACGAGGGAATGTGGACCTTTGATAACCCCCCCATCAAACAGCTCAAGGAGCGTTATGGCTTCGAGCCGACGCGCGGCTGGCTTGACCACGTGCGCCTTTCCAGCGTGCGTTTTAACGACGGTGGGTCTGGCTCTTTCGTAAGCCCCCGCGGACTTGTGCTGACGAACCATCACGTTGCGCTCGGCCAACTGCAGAAGGTCTCTTCTCCCGCCAAAGACTACGTTAAGGATGGGTTCTATGCGCGGACTGAGGCGGAAGAACTGAAGTGCCCTGACCTGGAAGTGAACGTCCTGGTCGCCATGGAAGACGTCACCCAGCGTGTCCGCAGCGCCCTCAAGCCGGAGATGACCGACGAAGCCGCTTTGAAGGCTCGAAAAGCGGAAATGGCGGGCATTGAGAAGGAGAGCTCGGAAAGAACCGGTTTGCGCTCGGATGTGATTTCCCTTTATCAGGGCAGCGAATACTGGCTTTACCAATACAAGAAATACACGGACATGCGCCTGGTTTTCGCTCCCGAGCAACAAATCGCCTTCTTTGGAGGAGATCCCGACAACTTCACCTACCCCCGCTACGACATCGACTTCGCTCTATTTCGTGTGTACGAAAATGGGAAGCCTGTCGAAAGCAATCATTACCTGAAATGGAATGCGAAGGGCGCGGGCGATGGCGAACTGGTCTTTGTTTCAGGGCACCCGGGCTCCACCTCGCGCCTCGAAACCATGACTCAGATCGAAACTGAAAGAGACTACAACCTGCCCCTGGTACTCAAGACCCTGAACCGGTGGCTGGAAACTGCGAGGCGGTATGCCGCCCAGGGGCCGGAGCAGGCCCGGCAGGCAGCCAACACGATCTTTGGCGTCTCGAATTCCTTGAAGGCGTACGAAGGCCGCGCTCAGGGCTTGGCAGACAAGAACCTGGTGGCCAAGATGCAGAAGGATGAGGCGAGCTTTCGCGGTCAGGTGGCAAGCAACCCGGCGTGGGAAAAGGCTTATGGCGGAGCCTGGGATGCCATTGCCCAAGCTGAGATGAAACATAGACAGATGCTGAAAACGTATCGGTTCCACTCGGTCCGGGGGTCTCGCCTGTTGGCGATCGGCCTGAATATCGTCCAGTATGTGGCGGAGGTGAAAAAGCCCGACGGAGAAAGGCTCGAGGGATATCACGATTCCCAGCTTGATTCACTTCGTTTTCGCCTCTTCTCCCCGGCGCCGGTTTATCCTGGGTTTGAAGCGGCAATTTTAGAAGGTGCGCTGCAACTTTCCCTCGAAGAATTGGGCGCCAACGATCCCTTTATAAAGGCCGTGCTGGGCGCACGCACCCCCGCTGAAGTGGCGAAGGCAGCTGTCGAGGGGACCAAGCTGGCGGACCCGGCCCTTCGCAAGTCACTGGTCAACGGAGGTGAAGCGGCCATTCAAGCATCCAGCGATCCCATGGTTGTGTTGGCGCGCACGATCGACCCCTTCGACCGCCAGAGGATCAAAGCATTCGAGGACAATGTGGAAAGCGTGGAGACTCCGGCAGGGGAAAAAATCGGCCAGGCTCGATTCGCTGTTTACGGGAAGTCACTCTATCCCGATGCGACTTTCACGCTCCGGCTCGCCTATGGCGTGGTCAAGGGTTACCCCATGAACGGGACTCAAGCGCCTCCCATGACCACCTTCTATGGCCTTTACGACCGGGCCTATAGTTTTGGCCTCAAGTTCCCC
The DNA here is from genome assembly GCA_049698675.1 of Terriglobia bacterium. Taxonomy (GTDB): domain Bacteria; phylum Acidobacteriota; class Terriglobia; order UBA7540; family UBA7540; genus CAVROP01. The sequence continues at coordinate 2,847 of JBAVYG010000752.1, read as the reverse complement.
TATAATCTTCCGGCACGCTACCTGGAGCGCCGCACCCGCCTGGACCTGGCCGGGCCGGTGGATTTTGTCAGCACTTGCGACATCATCGGGGGAAACTCAGGCTCCCCAGTCGTCAACAAGCAGGGCGAGCTGGTGGGGTTGATTTTCGATGGAAACATCGAAGGACTGGTCGGCGACTTCGTGTACTACGAGGTGAACAACCGCGCTGTGGCTGTCCACAGTGGCGCCATCATTGAGGTGTTGCGCGGGCTGTACGATGCCTCGCCCTTGGCTGACGAGCTCGAGGGAAAATAAAGTAAGCCACGCTGTGCCTTAACTGATGTGAATCGCTGACAACACCGAACCGCCCACGTTTTGCAAGCTCTGTGGCTCCAGCCACGGGGCAGGAAGCCAGAATTAGCAGGTCGCTGAAGAACCCGAATTCTGGAAGAACCTTCTCGCCACAGAGACACCGAGGCGCAGTGGGCTGAAAAGAAAGGGCTTATTCGTCCTAACTCCAGAGTTTGAGTTGTCCGGAAACCCACCTGGAAAAAGTCCCTGGAAAAAGGGCTTGACATTTCCCCAAACCATGCTAGGCTAGATTTTTGGACTCCCGGTCTGGCGGAGGGTCTTTCGCGTCAGGTGGTTGCATTGCAATGAAAGGGACACGACTAATGGACCGCGACCAAGCCAGCACCTACCCCATCAACGCCGTCCCGTGAAAGGGTACGTAGTGTTCTCAGCCCTGTGGTGCAACGCGTTTTTTCGGAAAAGATGTTATTTTCGATGGAACGAAGCTAAGGATTTATTGAAAACACAGGACTTAACCCCAGGAGGCCCCTAAAAACGAACTCCTTTCGCAGCCTCGAAAGCGCCAAACAAAGCGAGATTTCGAGCCCTTTTCGCATGATTTTCGGGACCGATCCGGCAAAATGACGAGCTCCTTTTCACCCAACTTGACAACTGGGAACAAGGTTGTCCACAGCGCACTATCATCCCGTGAAACCATCGGGCCAGCACAGGCTCGAATCTGTGGCGAAGCGAAAAGGTGATAGCATGAGAACAGTTCAGGAGGACCACTATTTCATCCCTAAATGGCAAGCTTAAAGCCATCCCGCTCGGCGGTTTGGGCGAGTTCGGAATGAACATGATGGCGTACGAATACGACGGCACTATGCTCGTCGTGGACTGCGGCGTCATGTTCCCGGACGCCGAAATGCTGGGCGTGGACATCGTGGTTCCGGATTTCACCTACCTGCGGGAAAACCGGGAACGCCTGCGCGCCATTCTCTTGACGCATGGGCACGAAGACCACATCGGGGGACTGCCGTATTTACTGGACGAAGTGGACGCGCCCGTTTACGGTTCGCCGTTCACTCTGGCCCTGGCGCGCGCCAAGCTGGAAGAGCACGGCCTGGCCGACAGCGTGCGATTGGTAGAGATGCATCCCAGCCAGCCGTTCGAGGTTGGTCCCTTCCACGTGGAATTCATCCACCTCACCCATAGCACCATCGAAGCCGGTGCGCTAGCCCTGACCACGCCGCTGGGCACCGTCATCCATTCCGGCGACTTCAAGTTTGATCCCACGCCCACCGACCAGCGGGTGAGCGACCTGCACACCTTGGCGGACTATGGCCGGCGCGGCGTGCTGGCCCTCTTCTCCGACTCCACAAACATCGACCGGCCGGGCCTCACGCCCTCCGAACGAGCGGTGCGCGAGCGGCTCTCGCACATCATCTCAGAGGCGCAAGGGCGCGTCCTGATTAGCTGCTTTGCCACTTCCATGCACCGCTTGCAGATCGTCGCCGACCTTGCGCAGGAGCACCGCCGGCGGCTCTGCTTTGTGGGACGCAGCATGTTCCAGAATTCCGAGATCGCGCTCCGCCTGGGCAAGCTGCACATCCCGGAAGGTCTGCTCATCCCGCCGCAGGATATCAAGAAACTGCCGCCCAACCAGGTGGCGCTGGTTCTCACGGGCAGCCAGGGCGAGCCTATGGCAGCCCTCTCGCGCGTGGCGGTGAACAACCACCGTTGGGTCGCGGTGGAACCCGGAGACGAGGTGGTAATCTCGGCACGCGTCATCCCAGGCAACGAGAAACCCATCTTCCGCATGATCGACCACCTCTATCGCCGCGGGGCGCGCGTCTACTATCACGACGGCAGCCAGCCGCCCGTCCATGTCTCCGGGCACGGTAGCGCCGAAGAGCTGAAGCTCATGCTCAATCTGGTGCGACCCAAGTATTTCGTGCCCATCCACGGCGAGTACCGGCAACTCTATCGCCACCTGGAACTGGCCAAGGAGCTTGCGGCGGTTTCGGAAGAGGGTTTTCTGCTGGAAAGTGGCGACGTTCTCGAGTTCGACGAGCTGGGGGCGCGGCGAGCGGGCCGTGTGCCGGTGGGACGGGTGTGCATTGACGTGGGCACCTTCGATGAGGTCGAGGAGATCATCCTCAAGGAGCGGCGACACATCTCGGAAGATGGCATCGTCATCCCCATCCTGGCCATCAATGAGCACACCGGCCAGCTCGAGACCCGGCCGGAAATCGTCTCGCGGGGTTTTGTGCCGCTCGACGAGGCGCAAGACCTGGTGGAAAGCGCGCGCCAAGTCATCCTGAGAACGATCGAAAAATCCAACCTCGAGGAAGTCGGCGATTGGGGCGTGATTAAAGAAAAAATCCGCACCGCGCTGCGCAAGCACTTCAATGAGGAGACCGGAAAGCGGCCCATGATTCTGCCGGTGGTGCTGGAAGTCTGAGGATTTTGGATTTTGGATTTTGGATTACGCATTTGTGATTTGTGATTTGCGATTTATGGTCTGAGGCGTAGCGAAGTGAACAAACTGCCCTCTCCCTTGGGGAGAGAGTGTCC
>JBAVYG010000751.1:0-4387 GCA_049698675.1 Terriglobia bacterium | reverse complement strand
CCTTTAGGCTGAAGGTTCAGAATTTCCTCCACTCCCTCTCTGAAAAAGATGTGGTGACTGCCTCGAATTCGCTCGCTGAATCCGAGGTTTTTCAACATGCGGCGCAATCCGTCAAAAGGAACATTGGCGTCTGAGGTCCCCCGCAGGATCTTTTCAAGAATCTTCTCCGCCGCCACCAATCTCTCCTCTCGTCGAAGAAGGTTATCACGACCGTCCGGCCGCTGGAACAAAGAAAAAGAACAGGGTGCGAGGCGGAGGCCAGAAGTCAGGTGACAGAAGGGCAGGCGCTAGGGGCTGGGGGGCGCTGCGCGATTGCAGATGGCAGATTCAAGATCTCAAAATGAGCCTTCTCGGCTCAGCAGCGTGGAGCTCGACAGAAGACTGCGCCGGGAACCGGTTCTCGACGCCCACGCCACATACCCCCTGCCACGGCTACGCGCTTCACAAGGCGCTGATATGAACGCTTCCACCGTTGGTATGGACTCGCAGAGTCTCCCCCCCGGACCCAAGTGTGGCGTGGAGCCTGGATTGGGAAATCTCTCCCGTCACCTTCAGGGGAAGATTTGAGGTCACTTCGCCACTGGAGGCCGAGGCATCCAGGTTAAGGCTAACTGCCGGATCAACACGAACCTTGATGTCGCCGCCGGAGGTTTCGATTTCTCCCCCTTTAGCATTCCCACGCGCAAACGCCACATTCACATCTCCACCCGAGGTGTGGGCCTCAACACGGCCACTCGCGTTTTCAAGGGTAATATCTCCTCCGGAGGTCTTGACGTTAACCTCTCCGGTGAGGTCGTGCAATATGATGTCCCCGCCGGAGGTGGTTGCCGTTAAATTACCTGCGAGGCCTGAGACCGCCACATCTCCGCCTGAAGTCTCGAGGGTTGTGTCGCCCTCTAGGTGGCTGACTTTGACGTCTCCGCCCCCGGTGCGGATCTCGACACTCGTCTTGGTAGGAACTTGCACCTCCATGCGCACTTGCAGCGACTTGGGCCATGGCTGCACGCTTCGTTTTCGCACCTCGATGCGGACTGCCCCGGGCTCTTCGTTGAAACGGAAGGCAAACAGATCCTCCAAATCAGCTCGATTGGAAGTAATAACAACGTGGGCGCCTGATTCCGGCCTCCCCGTCACAATAACGTCGCTCGCGCTGGCCTCGACAACCAATCTGCCGCCGGGATCAAGCTTCAGATCCTTCGCAATGCGTGATTGGGAATAGGCGTGAGACCCTGCGGCGAGCAAGAATACTAAACAGCACAAACCCAGACCAATTTTGCGGCTCATCTTTTCCTCCAATGACTCAAGCGTGACCTGTACCTCTATTGGACGAAGCCGGCACGATTTGGTAATCAAGGCAGGAGCCAGAATTCAGGAGTCAGTAGAACAGCGCGGCCGTTGGTCGCAACCAAAAGCAGATTCTTCGCTACGCTGCGCTCCGCTCAGAATGACATGTCATCCTGAGTCCGCCGCGGCGGGCCTTCCGCAACCACCACTTACTTCAGCTTTCGTTCGCAAGGCATGTGGTCTGGCACTCTGTAAGTGCTAAAATCTCATCGGTACTATGAGCAGCGTAGGGGTCACCCACTCCTCAGGGAAACGTTGGTTGGTGGCGATTGCCGTGATGTCCAGCGCGATAATGGAGGTGCTGGACACTTCGGTCGTCAACGTCAGCCTGCCGCACATTGCCGGCAGCCTTTCGTCCAGCGTCGATGAAGCTACCTGGGTTCTCACCTCCTACTTGGTGGCCAACGCCATCATCCTGCCCATCACCGGCTGGCTCGCGAACTACTTTGGCCGCAAGCGATTGCTGCTGACCGTGGTGACGGGCTTCACGGTCTCGAGCCTTTTGTGTGGGATTGCCCCCAATCTGCCCGCGCTGATTTTCTTTCGCGTGCTCCAAGGCACTACCGGTGGAGGGCTCCAGCCGCTTTCGCAGGCTGTGCTGCTCGAGGAATTCCCCGGCGAGGAGCGCGGCAAGGCAATGGCGTTTTGGGGGCTGGGCATTGTAGCCGCCCCCATACTTGGCCCCACGCTCGGCGGGTGGATTACGGACACCTATTCCTGGCGCTGGGTCTTCTATATCAACCTTCCGGTCGGCATCACCAGCCTGATCATGATCGGCCTCTTTATTTCCGATCCGCCCTACCTTAGCCGGGGTAAGTTGCGCGCCGACTTTTGGGGTTTCGGCATGCTGGCCGTGGGCATGGGGTCGCTGCAAATCATGCTGGACAAAGGCCAGGAAGAAGACTGGTTCGGCTCCCGTTTCATCATCACCCTGGCCGTGCTGGCGGCCGGTTTCCTGGCGGCATTCGTCATCCGGGAGCTGACCACTGAACAGCCCATCGTTCATTTCCGGCTCTTGAAGTATCGAAGCTTTGCGGCGGGTATCGTGTTAGTCACGCTGCTCGGGTTCGTGCTCTATGGCAGCTTGGTGACTTTGCCCTTGTTCATGCAAACCCTGCTCGGTTGGACGTCCGCGACCGCCGGGCTTTGGACCAGCCCGCGAGGCGTTGCTACAGCCCTCTGCATGCCGCTGGTGGGATACCTGCTCGGCAGAGGCTGGGATGGGCGTTGGATGCTGGTGTTTGGTTTCGCGGTCGCCAGCCTTGCTTTCTTCGGCTACTCCCACATGAACCTTGATTCCGGCACCTGGGACATCGTCGTGCACCTGCTCAACCAGGGCGCCGGCTTGGCCTTCGTCTTCGTCCCCCTCACGGTTCTGACTATGGATCCGATTCCAAAGCCTGAGACCGGCTATGCCACGAGCCTTTACAGCGTCATGCGAAACATCGGTTCGAGCATGGGCGTTTCTTTCGTCATCACCTGGATTGCGCGGCGCTCCCAGTTCAATCAATCCCTTCTGGCCGCGCATGTGACGGACAACAGCCCCTTCACCCGGCAAGCATTGGAACAGGCTCGAGGGTTGTTCTTGCGGGGCGGTTCCGACCCCGCCACCGCGAGTCGCCGCGCCTTGGCCATGCTCTATGGCGTGGTGCAACAGCAGGCGGCGTTGTTGAGCTTCCTGAGTGTATTCCGGGTCATGGGCATCCTGTTTCTGCTCCTCATCCCGCTGGTGTTCATCCTGCGAAGGCCAAAAGGGAGGAACATGCCGGTTGGTTCGTAAAGAGAGTTCCGCGGGTGGCGCATAGACTGCGCCTCTGGACGTCATTCCCACGGTGCCGCCTGAATCAAGGTGCCGTTGCGCAGGAAGTAATTTATGGCCGTTTCCCAGCTTTGCATCTTGCTCCGGAACCATTCCGGGCTGTAGCGCTCCAGCATAGCGTCCCCAGCCGCCGATAGCCCTGTGTAGACGCCGGGTGGCGCAGACGTGCCGTTTTTTGGCATGTCTGCGACCTGCCGATCCCGAGGGGCGCATACATGCCGACAAAAACCGTCGGCACGTATGCGCCACCCGCGCCTGCTTCAAATAAAGAACCGCAGAGTTTGAAAGGCACAAACTCTGCGCTACCCTGCTTGTGGGCAATACGATTTAATATAGTCACCCTAGGAGGGAAGACATTCCCTGACAATGGTTATGTGAAGCGTAGGGGGACATGATGATATGGCCATTTAAGAAAAAGGATAAGTTCATTAAATCCACTGGCAGGGCAGTGACTGAATACAACAAACTGCGTGCGTCCGTGGGCATGACTCCTGCAAGCGATGATGACTATTGTGAGGCGGTAGCGTGGGTTGCAGTTTACGATCTCTTTGCACCTGAAGTCGCGGACGAATGCAAATGTTTGCCGGTTGACGAGCGCGGGCTGTTCATGATGGTCTACGCAACCTACCTCAGTTGGTTGGCTATGAAAGTTGTTGAATCAAAGTTTCCACCGGAATCGTGGGGGCGGATTTCTCTCATGCTTCAACGCGAGTTCTCTAAACAGTCGTGGTATCGGCCAGAAATAATGAAGCGACTACTTGATTCAATGGTCGAATATCCGCCCATCGGAAAACGTACCGGAAGGCATTTCAACATTTCGCTTGGGCCTTGGCCCGACGCGGTAATGGCAACCAACCTTGCTGGTTTTAAATTAGAAAACTCAACGAATATAAAGTTCATTCTTTATATCGTCATTATGAGTGGTAAGATTGTTGAGACAATTGCTAAGATGGCCCCTGCAGGATAATTGGACAAAATGACACAGACTGTCGCATAACGGAAATCAGGTCGCGCCCTCGTCGGCCTGTCCGTCTGCCCTCCGTGGCTCTTCGGCCTCGGTGCGGGCGCGGTCGGCATCATTTAGCCCAGGGTGAAGCCCGAAAGGAGCCTGGGAGCGGCGAAACCACCCACGATGAACTGCGTATCGAACCTCCGGCCCTCATGGGCTCAAGTCACGGAACCACCGTATACGCGGTCCGTACGTACGGTGGTGTGGGAGGGGTG
>JBAVYG010000750.1:0-2558 GCA_049698675.1 Terriglobia bacterium | reverse complement strand
CCACAGCGGTCCTTTGTTTTCATAGACATTCCCGCGTCGGTCGTTCAATTTCTCGAAGTCGAGAAGTCGAAAGTCGAGGGTCGAGAAGTAACAACCACTTCTCGAAGTCGAGAAGTCGAAAGTCGAGGGTCCAGAAGTAACAACCACGTCCAAGGCGACATCGTGTCTTGTGCCGAAGCGCCTGCCAACGGTCTCGTCAATTCGGGTTCTCCTCATATGGATATTGCGGCAGCCGGCACCAATAAAGCCCCCGACCAATTCCCCATTCCCCATTCTCTGTTCCCGATTCCCCATTCCCTATTCCCTATTCCCTATTCACTATTCCCTATTCCCTATTCTTTCCCCCAGCTCTTCCCGCCCTGACACCTAGAACCTGGCATCCGAAACCTACTTTTCCGCTTTGATAAGCGCTTTTTGCACTCAAAATCGAGTTCGTTTCGAGTTCGTTTTTCGCTCCAAAAACAGCTAAGTGCTGTGTTTCCAACAAATCCTTAGGTTCGTTCCCTCTATTTAGTATCTTTTTTGACTTTCGCTGCAATCTTCCGCAGTCGCGGCGCCGATTTAGGGCCCCTTCCAACCGGAATGGCGGTGCCTTCAGCATATGCCAACTACCGTAGGCTACCATATTTCCGGCCGCGTGTCAAGGGCTGAAACTGAAGATTCAGGAGCCGGGAGTCTGAAGGCAGTAAGCGACAGGAAGTTAGGGCTAGGCAGAAGGCAGAAGGCAGAAAGCAGATGCTTTTCCTTTTGTCGCCTCACTTCTGTCTCCGGTTCTTTCATCCTGTGTCCTGAATACGGACTCCCGAATCCCGTTGAGCCCCCAGCACCTGACACCTGCTCTTCCGACTCCTGACTCCCTGCGGGCCACGGGCTAGGCAATTTGCGATCTCACCGCGGAAACTTTCCTTGTGCGCTAGCTGGCCACACAAAAGCGTTCTCCTAATCATTGGCCTGGGAAAGAGCCATCGGGCCGGCATAACTTGTGATGCAGCTTATGATATCGTGAGTGAAATATTTTACTTGACACAACTGATATCTATCATTACACTTTCTGTGGTACGAAGTTCTATATATTTTGAGGGGAGCATTAAAATGGCTAAAGCTCAGCGAGTTGTGTTCAGTTTCGACGAAAGGAGCTTGGAGAGCTTACAGCGAATCAGACAGCAGGGGCGGTTCTCTTCGATGGCCGATGCTGTCAGAGAATCCTTGCAAGTCAGCCATGCCTTGCAATCACAGGCAGAGCAGGGGTTCACCGAACTGGTTGTGCGAAATCCCCAGACCGGGGATGAGCGCGTTATTGTTATTCCGAATCTCCAATCGTCATCCAAGTTGGAGGTTACATGAGTCACCCGGAAAGCTTTGACGATAAAGCTACCCAAAAAGCGCCTGAAGAAACCGAGAAGCAGGATTTGGTCGAAGGGGGATTCGTCCACGATCTGGGCGAGTATAAATTCCAGACCCGGCATCGCGAAGATACAGCAAGGCGACTGGCGTATTGCCTTGTCGGAATCCTGGGCGGAAGTTTTGCTTTGCATTACTCCGCTACTCTCGTCTTGGAATTCACTGGGAAGGCAAATGCCGCCGAGAGCTTGGCAAGAGTCTTCAGTGCTTGGTTACCGGTTATAGCGAGTCTCGTCGGCGGTGCAGTTACCTATTACTTCACAAAGGAAAAAAGATGAGTAGCTCCACTATAACGAAAAGTATTGCACTTGCGATGCCGTACGCGCCCTCTCTCCCGGCGCATTTTCTGAATGGTTACGCGATCCTTAACTCCTCCTGGCTCTCCTGGCCGGTGAATGTTTACGACGTTGAACTGGTGGGCTCCAAAACTCAGGGGCATGAGCGCCGACGCGAAATCAAAGATGCCATCTGGGAACTCCGGAGCCAACACAAGGCACAGTGCAAGGGATTGGGGTTTGTGGTGGACATTAGTGCACGTCATGTTGCGGTTCCAGCGGGATGGAACTTACCCTGTCCCATTGCCACGGAAAAGTATTCCGTGCGCTTGGAGAGCTCATTTATTGCGAGGGCGACCGACCGAAAGGCACGGGCCATTGTGGAGGGCATCCTTCGTGAGTCCATTAAAATGCATTTTAAGGAAAAGACCTCTCCGGACTTGGGTGACCTCTGGCAGGATTATGACTCGTTTTGTCAGTACCCAATCCCTTCAGATGAACAATACATAATGTGCCGCCGGTTCAATTTCGGCGTCAAGGTGCTCTCCGGCGGCGTGTGGGTGGTCCGACTTCCCATCAGCACAGCCACCTTGGACTCGGATACGTTTGAGGACTACTACACGCGAGGTGAAGTCGCCCTTCTCGCTGGCAGGCTCGAAGCGAAGCGTCGAAACAGGATCACGAGGCAGAATCGCCCGTCGGCGATACGCGTCCTCCAACAGTACAAGCGCGGAAGTTCAAAGGTGCGGGCCTTAGACCTCGAGGACTACGACGTGGTTATGGGCCATGCAACGCTCTCACCGGAACGACAGTTGGCTCTCCGCGTGGAAAGCTTGCGATGCAGCGAGTTCAAGAAGGCGCCAATCAACGTCCCACTAAGCG
>JBAVYG010000749.1:0-6571 GCA_049698675.1 Terriglobia bacterium | reverse complement strand
GCCATGCCGAGCGTTCCCGCGTAGAGCACTACGAATTGGTCTTGGAACCCCAGTTCCTGTCGTAGCTCCTGGCGCGCTTGTCGGCCCCTGCGGGACAGGGGATCCAAGCAGTAATCCTCCTCAATGGCGTTTCGCATCACCGAGATTCTTCTCTCCTCGAGGCCCTGCTGGATCAAGTGCCGGCGCTTCCATTCGCCATCCACGACAATATGCGTGGCCCGCCGATAGAGGAAATTGGCAACCTGCCCCACGCTCATGTAGAGCAAGGACCCGGCGGTCGTTTGTCCCACCCCCACCAGCGACTCCGGCCACAGGTCCCTCACCTCGAACACCCAGGGCAAGGACCGCAGGCTTCCCACCACCCAGCCCGCCACCCCGACCAGAATCTGCGGCGAGGTGGCGATGACCACCCCCTTACTCGGAGCCACGCAGCTTCCCGCCACAGCCGCGGAAAGCGCGAAGGAAGCGAAATTTGCCCCCCGGCCCCATAACCTCCGATTGGCAGAAGGGTAAAGCCACGTCCGGTAAACCTTGACTCCCTCGCGCTCCTCGCGCACGAACCCATGCCTCCACAGTCTCCTGTATTCCGGGTGCAAGGTCCCTTCAGGATGATTGGGGAAACCGGTTAAGACCCTGACTTCCGCGCCAGCCCGAGCCCACTCACGGCTAAAACTGTCAACCCGCGCCGCCGGGGCACAAGCCTCGGGGGGAAAATATTGCGACATGTAAAGGATGTTCAAGCGAGAAGGTAAACCTTCCTCAGCTCGAGGCAAGGGCCGTATGAACAATTTCAACGCCTTCCTGGGTCAAATCCAGCGGGATGAAAGGCGGCCTTTGCCCAGCCGGCGTGAACGCGTACGCAAGGCGCACAGGCAAATCACCTTTCCAGGACCAATGGAGCGTTGTTTGGCGTTGCCGCACGCCGAATTCAGGCGCGTACCAGCTTTCTCGCGCCGCCAATTCTCCAGACCAATGGGTCGTCAAAAAATACTCATGTTCACCGAATCGAATTGCCCAGCCCGTGGCGCCTGTGCCGGCGCCACCTGGCGCGGAGTTGTTCTGAATCTCCACCCGAACCGCCGGGTGGAAGTGAATGAAGGACTCGACGAGGTGCTTCCCCTTGCCGTTTAGTGAGTCGATCACCAACCAACTGTTCCTGGGTGTCAGGGCGATCATGCGCGAGTGAATGACGCCGCGATGCTGGTAGGCGTAATGCACTCCTTGCACGAAGTAGAGCTTATTAATTTCGCCTCCTTGGAGTCGTCCCACCCTGGGACGCCGCCCCACGCGAAAGCTCGCCCATATTTCGGCCTGGTCTTCTCCGTCAATGCGCAGCGTGTTGTGCGCTGCCGTGGAACGCTCGTAGTGCCGCTCCGCGCAAGGCTCGTAAGTGCTCGCGCCGGTGTCAACCACCACGCGCTGGCCGTGCAGCGAGAGCTCGTAGCTGAGGACATCGCAATGGCCGTGCCCCGGCTGGTAGTCGGGCCCCACAGGTCCGCAGTCGAAAATCAAGCAGCTTTCAGAACGCGGAGCGCGAAGCACCGCGTACCCGCTTTCGGGAAAAACCCTCACCTCCGGGCAGGAGCTCGATGATGCTTTGGCCGACTGGTTTGCCCGCGTCAGGAGCTCACCAGCAGGCCGCGCGATGCCGAATGCCGCGTCATTGAAAAGCGGAATCTCACCGTCGGGATGGAGCATGCAGCGCAGGAAATCAGCCATCCGAGTCACCCCTCGCGACAGCAGGTCGCCAGAACTAGCCGTCCTCCCACACGCCTCGGCCAAGATCTGGAGGTCCATAAGATCCTCCAACAGCTCCGCATGGTACATGGGAGATCGTTCGATATGCCCGCCATCGGGAAGAATTTGTTCCGCCAGTTCTCGCCGTAGCAGCTTTTCTCCCTTCCCCCACCAGCGCGAGCTTTCAGGCGCCTCGAGCAGCGCGCCGGCAAACATCAACGCCTTGATGTTTTTCATGAGGTGATTTGCCAAAAGATCCGTTTCCAGGCGGGTTTCAAGCGCCAGCGCCTGGATTCGCAGGCTGGCAAGGACAAGGCTGAGGGCCCCGCCCTCTCCCAGAGCGTCCGCCCTTTCGGCGTTTCGGATTAAGAACTTCAACCAATTGACTATCCGTAAAGAGAGAGGATAGGGCTCCCACCCAATCTCCTTGCCCGTCTCGTTTTGCCTGCACCAGTCTCCCGCCAGCTCCAGCGCCTTGCGCAGGTGCATCCTCTGCTGCGGGGCGCTGAGATCCAAATTGACAAAGTCAAAGTAATTGAGGTGGTAGAGCCAAAGCCGGCTGAATCCCTCCGCTGACCAAGAAATGCATCCGGAGGGCGCATGGGTGACGTTCAGAAAACAGAACTCGCCAGCCTCGAGCATCTGAAGCGCTGAAGCCCGCTGCCACTCCGGGAACGTCGGAGGTGGCGAAACTTTCCGCAGCGCCACGGGGGCGGGCTTCCACCCTCGGAGCTTGTTGCGCGGCAGCATACGCCGCTGCGCCAAAGCGGCAAGTTGCCCCCAGCGCAAGTGCCGCACCGTCCGCCAGTAGGTCCCCACGCCAGGCGTTGTCACCCGCAGTGCAAACTCTGGTAGGCGGACTTCACCGTCTCGGCTGATTGCGGGCTGGGGTTCGAGTCCATGTACTGTCGGTGCCATTCTTCAAATGAAATCAGCGCCCAAAGGTGGAAAGAACAGTCTCGTCGGCCGCGTATGGAATCCCAAATCAGTTCTTGCAGTGTATCGGGTCGGGATATTCTGCCCCCTTGAGCAAGGCCGCTGTGGCAGTCCTATCCTCCAACTTGGTGGCGATGATCGTGGCCATGGCTGAGCTGTCGCTCCCCACATGCTCAGCTCGCATCCCGTTCTCGCTCAGCATCGCTGCCCATTGACCAAGTGAAAAGCGATTGATGGATAGACCGAGGTAGCCCAGGTAAGCCATACCTCTACCGGTGAATAGGCAACCTAGGCGGCAGACCAGAGGACATTTCATAAGTGCCTGGAAAAAGCCTTCGAGCCTGCGGCGCCAATGGGAGGGATTGGGTACAGTGACCACCAGTAGACCGTTGTTTGCGAGTACCCTTGCAAGCTCGGCAATTTGGGCGAGTGGATTGGGTACATACTCGAGCACGCTGGACGCCACTACGCCTCGAAATGTCCCTGGGCCAAACGGAAGCCGAGAGTATTCGCCCGGTTCGCCCTGCACGAACTCAATCTCCTGGCCCTCGCACCGCTGTCGAGCTGCCGCGAGCATAGCCCTGGAAACGTCGAATCCCGATGCGCTGAAACCGGCGCGCTTCAGCGCCAGCGTCATATCGCCGCTGCCACAGCCAAAATCCAGTACCCGAGATCCCGTGGAGAGGCGGTCCCGCAGCGGTCGGGTAATCGCCTCGATCCTGTGACGCATGCTCCCGCCCTCAGCGTACTTCTTGCTCCACTGGCAGGCGAGGCCGTCGAAGTAATCTACCAAAGTCACAAAGTACTCTGTTCCATTCCCAGCTCAACGCAGCGTGTGCTGCGTCCGTCCCAGACACCCCTGAATTCATGGCTGGACGGATTCATCGCGAATCTCTCGCTCAATAATCTTCACGTCGATCAGGAACCGCACCCAGAAGCTCCACAACACGTGGTAGATGAATCCCTCGCGACCGTCCAGAAAGCCGCCCTTGAGAAAGTAGTTTCGGAAAAAGAACAGAAACGGACGCAGGAGTAATGGCAATCGGTTCCACACATGCAGTTTGATCCACCGTTTCCTCTCAGCCTGCTTGCCCCAGAAACGCGCCGGAATTGAGTCTTGATAACCACCTTGGAACCTCTCGCGCAGGTATTCCTCAGCCTCGAGGTCGGCATAGCGGTTGTGCCTGGCAACCCAATCGGAGAGTGGGCGTAGATCCTGGTGATCGAAGGGCTGCGACAGGTAGCCGGCCCTCCCTTCAAGAATGACGTGCTCATTCACGGGCCGCTCCTCAAACCTGACCAAATGCCGCTTGTAGAGCCGCAAAAGCCAAGTCGGATAGAGCCCTCCGTGCCTGAGAAAACGCCCGAGAAAGATATGTCGGTACTTCAGGTAGAAGCCTGCGTACCCTTGTCCATCGTTGCCGATTGCCTGCGTAACCTCCTCCGCGAGGGCCGAGGGGATTCGCTCGTCAGCATCGAGCATCAGGACCCAATCATGCGAGAAAGGAAGGTTTTCGAGCGCCCAGTTGCGTTGCTGCGCGTAACCTTCAAAAGGATGCAAGTAGACCTGAGCTCCCATTGCTTTGGCAATCTCCGCTGTACGATCCGTGCTCAGGGAATCCACAACGAACAGCTCGTCCGCCCAACAAACGCTCTGAAGGCATCCCGCTATATTGGCCTCCTCGTTGCGCGTGATGATCAGGACGTCCAGATATGTCTTCATCGGTCTGGCTGTGCCTTCGCGCACGCTTCACGCCTTGCGGGATGCGCTTCCCAGTGATTGGCGGGGTTACAGCCCGGCTCGAATAAAAGCAGGTCTGAGGTGCCGCCAGCAAAAGAATCTCTTCCGTGTAGGAAAACCCGAACGCCCCCCGCTAGTCCCGAGCAAGGGGATGCGGGGTCTCTTCCTTGGCCCCGCCAATACATTCAAGGATTCGCTGGACGTGTCCGTCCCACACGAATAGCGTTGCGGCCCGCTCGCGACCTACCGCTCCAAGCTTCCCTATCAACGCCGGGTCTTGCGCCAAGGCCCTGACCTGTTGCGCCAGGTCTTCGGCGCTGAGCGGGCTAAAGTACACTGCGGCATCTCCACAGAGCTCACGATTCACCGGTGTGTTGGAAACCAAAATGGGGAGGCCGTGCGCCATGGCTTCAACCATGGGATGGCCGAAGGATTCGCAGAGCGAAGGAAACACAAAGAGGTCGCCTTCCCCGTAGAGTTCCTGGACTTGTTGCTGGCCAAGAGGGCCCAAGAACTCAACCCACGGGGCCACGTCAGGTTGGCGAGCCAGCGCCAGATCCTCCTTGTGCGTAACGGTCCAGGCGCCTCCCTCCCAGCCAGGGTTCACAGTTGTCTTCAGTGCAAACTTTCGCGCGCCGTTCCTATTGAGGAGCGGCATCGCCCTCAATAGCGTGGCCAAGTTCTTGTGCTCGGAGTAAAGGGAGACATAGATGAGACGCATCACCGGGGTAGTTCCCGCCAGGGATGGGAGGGCCTCCCCTTTGGCCTCACGAAGAAAGGAGCCAGTTGGATTCGCCCCATACGGATTCACCAGGCCTTTCCGGGGCTCCACTTCCACAAACCGACGTAAGTCATCCAGCATGGCCTGTGTGGGCGTCATCACCACATCCGCCTGACGCACGCTTCGGCAAATCAGCCAGCGACGGAATTTGAAGGGCACCTGGAACCTTAAGGAATGTCTTGGCAAGAACTCATCTTGATAGATCTTCGAGAAGTAAAGAGCGTTCCGCACCAGAAGCAACTGCCGGACCGGACAACGGAACATTCCAAAGTTGGCCGTGGAAAAAAGCACGTCAGCTTTCCGCCTCTTCAGCCAGCCCCGCAGGGTGACCTGTTCCCACCAGAATCTCTTCCACCACGCCGCTTGGCCGACCGAGGTCGCAACGAGCCGCACATTCCGGGGCAATCCCTTCTGAGTCTCCGCGGTCTCAGGTGGCGTGAAAACGTCGAACTCGTAACCACTTTCGGGCGGAGGCAGACAACGAAGAATGTTCGTGAGGTACGTGACCGCCCCGCCCATTTTGGCCGAGACGGCATTGATGACGACCTTCAAGGTGACTCCCGGATATTGCGACGAATCCACTGCTTCAGAACGTAAAGCGCCCAGGGCCGTGACCAACTGGTCTTCCCAGCCAGAAAGGCGTGCCAGACTTTCTCCACCGCCTTCTGCTCAAGAGGGCATTGAGCAGCGTCTCGACGGCTCAAAAGCCCACCCTCCACCTCGCCCCGCAGTCCATCCCGCAGCCACCTCTCAAACGGCAGTGTGAAGCCCATCTTGCGCCGCAGGTAAATCTCCCTGGGCAACCGCTGACCGACCGACCGCAGGAGGAGGGGCTTGGGCGTGGGGGGATCGAGCTTGAGCCTGCCGGGGAGGGGAAGAACGTACTCCCATAGCCTGTGATCCAGGTACGGGGTCCGAGCCTCGAGCGAAACGGCCATGCTCATGCAATCGGTATCCCGGAGAAGCGTGTTGGCCATGTACGTTGACCCTTCGAAAACAGAGACTTGGTTGATCGGGTCAAGCTCGCGGACCTGCTCAACTAGCTCTCCCCAATTGCATGCCGCCATGTGGTTGCCGTTCTCATCGACCTGCCGGCGCAGCAACGCGCGGACCGTTCTCGGCAGGAAAAGCGCTCGCGACAGGAAGTAAGGCTGGTTCCCATAATAGTCGTTGCCGGCCAACGCCAAGACCTTCGAAAGCGTGTTTGTTTCGCTCCCACCAAGCAGCGCGTTAAAGCCTCTTCCGAGAGGCGCCAGCCATCCGGCGTAGCGCTGGAAGCTCATCATTTTCGGGACGGATCGGAAGGTCGAGTATCCGGCGAAAATCTCATCCCCACCCAGTCCGCTCAGCGCTACGGTAACTCCGGCCTCTTTGGT
>JBAVYG010000748.1:0-1999 GCA_049698675.1 Terriglobia bacterium | reverse complement strand
ATTCCGTTCTCGGAATAGCTTCCACACCGCATCCGCACTCTCGCCGATGCCCTTCTCCGTCACAAGCTCCCGCGCCATCGCCATCAGGATGTCACCACCTTCGTCGATCGCTTGCAGGCCGTCAGTTGCGAACTTCCCTTCCATCGCCAGCGAAACCAACAGCTTCTTTCCCGCGACGCTAAGGCCGGCATGACAATCCATCCTGGTGTTCTGGGACGAGCAGCCGAATACTTGGTCGCCAAACGAGGGTTGGATATTAAGCGGTGAGGACTCCCGGACAGCGGACGGCGTTTTCAAAAGGGCCAGCTTTGGACGTTTCCTTTGTCTACTGTGTCGCGTGATTCTCGTCAGGTCCGGGATCACTGTATAAGTTGAACTGCGACCACACTGACAGACCGGGTCGTAAGAAACCCTCCAACCAGTCCCTCTTGAGTCTGCACGGATTGGCCGGTTAAGTGCCTGGATCACGGCGGACTCGGAAAGTACCCCGCGATTCTGGCGTGCAGGGTTCAGCCGCGGTGCGGGTTTCGGCCTCTCGGCCGCGTTGTAGGACCAGGGTGGCAAAAGGCAAATTCTGAGTTTGTAGACGGCGGAAGCAGCTCTTCGCAAACCCCAAACAGGATACGCCCTGCTCGTCACGTACCGTTCCATCCGGCTAATCATGGACTAGCGGATAAGGAGACCGCTAGCCAGGAAGAGTAAAAGCCCCAAAAAGAAGCTGGCCCGTCCAAAACGAATCCTTCGCCTTCCCGATTTGGACCACGCTAAGATAGCCGTCCTGAATACCCTGAGCTCGCCCGATTCGCAACGCATCTACCGGTTCGCAATCGACGATTTCATCACTTGGTACTGTTCCGAGCCCAGACTGGCCTTCAACAAGACCGTTGTCCTCCGTTACAAGCTGCAATTGGAAGCTCGCCACTTGGCTTCGTCCACGATTAATCTGCGACTGGCCGCCGTGAGAAGACTGGCCTATGAGGCCGCCGATACCGGCCTGCTGGGCCCGGAGTTGGCGGCGGGCATTCGCCGCGTGAAGGGAGCAAAGAAACTCGGGGTCCGGCTGGGCAATTGGCTCAGTCCCAATGAGGCCAGGACTCCGCCAACGTCCAAACGGTCCGTGGCAAGCGCAGCCGAGGCATTCTCGCGGTCTGCCTCGGGTGCGGCCTTCGCTGATCGGAGTTGGCACATCTTACGGTCGAGCACCTGCAAAGAAGGGAGGATCACTGGGCCATTGTCGACCTAATAGGAAAGGGAGGGCATATTCGAACAGTCCGCGTGCCGAATTGGGTCAAATCTGCCCTGGACGTATGGATGGAGGCCGCCAGTATATCCAGTGGGCGAGTCTTTCGCTGTGTGAATAAGAGCGGATCTGTCTGGGGTACAGGAGTCACCGAAAAGGTCGTCTGGTGTGTGGTGAGGGAGTGCGCAGCCAAAGCAGGAATAGTTAAGCTGGCGCCTCATGATCTTCGCCGCACGTGTGCCCGGCTCTGTCACGTCGCGGGCGGGGAACTTGAGCAGATCCAGTTTTTGCTCGGCCACGTGAGCGTACAGACTACGGAACAGTACCTTGGGTGCAGACAGAGGTTGAAGAACGCAGTGAACGACTGCATCGGCATTGAACCCGAGGAAGATCGCCTTGGCGGGTGAGCATCGAAGCTCAACGAGAGTGGCGAAGAGCCGACTTTTCAGGCCGAATCCCCAAAAATGCCGGAATTACACAGGAGCGGGTGGACGCGCCCGCTCATCTTATATCAGTACTAGCATCGACGTTACCTTCTCGAAGCTGCATGTCCATTTTGTCCGCCAGCAGTTTTGATTAGGATCTGGAACTAAGATTGCACTATAATCCGCGGTGAGGGTATAGAAGTGCGACGCGGTGTTTATCTCTTGCTTACGGTCTTCCTGGTGCAGCTTTCCGGGCTGAGGCTGCTCTGCGTGCCGAGCCACTGTCAGACGCACGCGTGCTGCCCTATGAGCACTAAGACAACAACGCCGAGTT
>JBAVYG010000747.1:0-5955 GCA_049698675.1 Terriglobia bacterium | reverse complement strand
ACAGAGACACAGAGGCACTGAGAACTGAAAAGGAAGGGCTTTCTCTCTGTGCCTCTGTGTCTCTGTGGTTAATGCAATCGATTTTTTCGCAGTTTCTCTCCCCTGGCCCTTCGGCGTTGCCGGTGAGAGGAGGAAATTTCAACAGTCTATGAGCAAGGTGGCCATCGCGATCCAAAAGCTCACCAAGACGTTCTCAGTCGGGAAAATCCTCCAGACACTTCAAAAGAATCCCCCAAAGAAGGGGGGAACGGAGGTGTTGAAAGGGATCAGCCTGGAAGTCTTTCAAGGTGAGGCGCTGGGATTGCTGGGGCCGAACGGGGCAGGGAAGACTACGTTGCTGGAGATTCTCTCCACCCTTTTGCTTCCTACCGGCGGAGAGGCCACAATATGCGGTTACGACGTAGTGAGGGAAGCCGGGCAGGTCAGAAAGGTGGTTAGCTATTGTCCGTCAGCCTCAGAGAATTTCTATCCGCGCTTGACGGGAATGAGAAATATGGAGTTCTTTGCGCTACTGAATAATTTATCGCCTCGAGAAGCCAGGAGAAAAATCCAAACGGTAATGAACCTGGTGGAATTGGAGGGCGGCAACGACGTTCCTTTTCAACTCTACTCGGAAGGGATGAAGCATAGGCTGGCCCTGGCCAGAGCGCTTCTGACTGACCCTGAATTGTTGCTCCTGGATGAGCCGACTCGGAGTCTTGACCCGGTGTTGCAGGGGGAGATTCGCAAGTTCCTGCGGGAGCGAGTGGTGGCTAAGCTTGGCAAAACGGTGCTGCTGGTCACCCACAGCCTGCTGGAAGCCGAACAAGTGTGCGATCGGCTGGCAATTCTGCATCGCGGGCAGATGGTGAGAATTGGAACGCCCGAGGAAATCAAGAAAGCCTGCGGCGGGGAGGACCTGACAACGGCCTTCGAGAGGGCGGTGGGAGCAACCTCATGCCAGTAGCCTGGAAAGCTTGGGCCTTCTTCAAGCGCGACCTGATTACGGACCTCAGTTACAAGCTTTCCTTCGCCTTTCAGGTGGTGGATATCCTGGTGAGTATCGGAGCGTTTTATTTCCTGGCTCGGATACTGGGCAGAGCCGCTTTTCGGGGCTACGAGCCCTTTCCCTTCATCCTGGTGGGAATGGCCGTCAACGGCTACATGACTACCTCTCTGGTTTGCTTCGCGCAGGCCATTCGGGGGAATCAGCCGCTGGGCACACTGAAGATGGTCCTGGTCACGCCGACCTCCCCGATCGCGTTCGTGCTTTTTTCTTCGCTCTACCCGTTTGTGCGCGCCGCCCTCGATGCGGTGTTCTACCTGCTGGCCGGGACGATGTTTGGGCTGTCGCTTGCCCGCGTGAACCTTCTGGCCGTGCTGCTGATTTTCCTCTTATCGGTCGCTGCCTTCAGCAGCATCGGAATCCTTTCGGCGACCTTCACCCTGATCTTTAAGCGGGGCGACCCCTTCTTATGGCTTTTCGGAGGCCTTTCCTGGCTGTTGGGAGGCGTGTTCTACCCGCTCGAGGTGCTGCCGCGTTTTCTTCAGCACGCTGGTCAGCTCCTGCCCATCACCCACGCCCTGGTGGGGATGCGGGCAGCGCTCCTGCGCAACGCCTCCATCCTCGAGCTGCTTCCACAGATCGGAGTGTTGGGGCTCTTCGCTCTGGTCGGTTTGCCATTAAGCCTGCTGGCCTTTCACTTGGGTGTCCGTTGGGCGAGGATCACCGGCACGCTCAGCCACTTCTGAGGAATCATGATGTCCCCCGAAGATGAACTGTGTTTGTTGCTGGCTCGCGGGCGGTTGTCACCCGAGGCGCGGGAGCGGACGCTGAGCTTGCTGGCGGGCCCGTTGCAGTGGCCTCTCCTCCTCGAACGCGCCAGGATATTCGAGGTCTTTCCCCTGCTCTATGCGAGTCTCCGCACGCTTGACTTTCCCGGCGTTCCCGACCCCGTCCGCTCGGAGTGGACGACCATTTTCAGATTCAACGCGATTCGAAACGAGCTTCTTGCCATCGAGTTGGCCAGGATCCTCCGCTTGCTCGCTGACGCCGGAGTGCCCGTCATGCCGCTGAAAGGCATCGGCTTGGCTGAGTCACTCTATGGCGACGCCGCCCTGCGTGCTTGTTCCGACCTCGACATTCTCATTCCCACGAAAAACGTGGCCGAGGCTTTCCACCTCCTTTTGTCTTCAGGGTATGAACCCGAGCTCACCCAGCCGCGTCTCCTGGACCTTGTAGTGCGTTACGGCAAAGATTGCATGGTGATGACGCGACAGGACCACATGTGCGCCTACGCGCTGGAACTCCACTGCGGGCTGGTGTGGGGAGGCCCACTCGAGCGTGAGTTGCTCGAGGAAATCTGGTCAGATGCGCCTCGCAAGAGTTTTTACGGAGTCCCCACCTTTGCTTTAAGCGCGGAGTGGGAGTTTCTATACCTGGCGGTGCATGCAATTCGTCACGGCGGGCCTTCTCTCAAATGGCTCATCGACCTTGACCGGTTATGTTCCTGCGGCGCCATCGACTGGAAAAAGGTGAGCGAGAAAGCGAAGTGGCTGGGCTGGGAGGAGGCCGTTCGATCCAGCCTCGCGGCTTGTGCCGCTCTTTTCGATACCCCCATCAACCCCGCCTTTGGCTTGAAAACGCCGCGCGGCTCCGGCGCCCCGCGTCCTGTCGGATTCCCAAGCGTCTCCGAAATCCTCTTCTCCCTTCGGTTGCTCAAAACGCCCACGCGAAGGCTGCACTATCTCGCCATCCACCTCTTCATTCCAACGCTGGCCGATTGCGAATTCCTTCCTCTCCCCGACTCGCTCTTTTTCCTTTATTACGCCTTGCGGCCTTTGCGCGTCGCCGCCCAGACCGCATGGTGGTTCGGTGAAGCCGGCATAAAAAGCTTGTGGCGCGCGCTTCGTCGGCGCGCCGCAAACGCCGGATAGTCCCGAGTTCACAGATTGATACCACTTTCGGGTCTGTCTGATCTGATGTGGACGGGATTCCCATTTGCCCCACGGGTCTCGCTTTCTTGAAGTGTTCTGCGGCAGCGAACCCAGTTCCAATGTGTTTTCAAGGGGTTAGAAGAATGCTGAGGGGGATGGGCACAAGCGTATGAATGTGGCATTTTGACACACTCGGCGGTTCGCCCGCCTAATGATACGCTACATAAGTAGCCCAGCTCAGCCAAGCGCAAAAGACAACTGCGGAGATCCTTCGCCCCGACAAGTCGGGGCTCAGGATGACAGACGAGTCCAAATTAAACCCGGGTTGGACGCGCCCTGAAAGGGTCGCACTCAGCAAGTGCCTCTGTGTCTCTGTGGTGAGAAGTTTGTTTAATAATCGCTGATCCGGCTGAGGGCTGCGTCCTGGGGTTGCCGCACGCCGGCGATCTGCACCAGAGTGGGCTGGGCGCGCGAAGCATTCTTGAGGATCATATTGGCGGAAAGAAGTCCGGTGCGGGCGAAGGTTTTTTCGCAGTCCTGCGAGGATGGGCCGCGCATGTTGCCTTCCATGTAGGCCAAGCCGGGACAGCGCGTGCAGGAACCCACGTGCGTACACGTGGAGCAGGCCGGCAGGTCACGGGCGTGGATGGAGCGCACTTCGTTCATTTGCGGCGAGTGCCGCCAGATCTCCAGGAACTTCTGCTTGCGCACGTTGCCGGTGGGCAGCGGAAACTGCACGCAGGGATAAACGTCCGCGTAGGGAGAAATGTAGCAGGCCGTATGGCCGGCGCTGCACGGGAGTCCGTCGAGCACATCGTCATTCACGGCCGGAGGAGGCGCGCAGAACTCCTCCACGTTGCCCACCAAGTCGCCATTGCGAAAGACCTGCCGCAAGTCCTCGCCGCCGATTCCCAGAGGCAGGATGGAGCGGTCCCCGTCCATCTTGGGCGTGATGGTCGGGTCGATGGTGTACTCGGCCCCCAGTTCCTTAGCCAGCGCCTTGACGCCCGCGTAGTCGTTCAGGTTGGAGCGCATGAGTACGTTGGCGATGATCACTTTCAACCCGCGGGACTGGAGAAAGCGGATTCCGGCAATGGAGCGCTTGAGCGAGCCGGGCAGCTTGGTAATGGCGTCGTGGACCTCCGGGCGGTGCGAGTAGATGCTGACTTGCACCGCCTGCACTCCCAGCTCGCGCAGGCGGTCCGCCTCTTTCTCGCGGATCATGAAGGCATTGGTTTTGACCTTGACGCAGAAGAGCAGGGAGCGGGCGTATTCCAGGATGCGGAAGAAGTCCATGCGCATCAGCACTTCGCCGCCGCTCAAGCAGAGGAAGAAAACGCCGGCCTCGGCCAGTTGGTCGAGTACGTCCATGATCTCCGTCGCGGTCATCTCACCGTGATTGTCGTGGTCCAGGTAGCAGTGCATGCAGCGCTCGTTGCAGCGGTACGTCACATCGACCTGGACGCTCAGAGGCACGCCCGCCTTCAGCGCTCGTTCGTTCATCTCCTCCATTAGTGTGGCCATAAAATCCGCGCTACATGAAGCAGGAATCAAGAGGCAAGAAGCAAGAATCAAGAAGCAAGAAGCAAGAATCAGGAAGCAAGAAGGAAGAATCAGACGGAAGCCGCGATGGCTCGCGAATAACCTTTCAGCAAGCGTCCGACCTCGTTCAGCAGCTCCATCAGCTCTCCCGTGCTTCCGTAACCGAGATCCTGTGACAAGATCAGGTAGTAACGGCTCTCCTCAAGGGAGCCTTCCGCAATATTCATGAACCGTACCTTGTCCGCCTTGCCGCGTTTCGCAAACCCCTCTGCGATGTTGGCGGCAATGGAGATAGCAGCCCTCCTCATTTGGCTCCTCAACCCGTAAATCTCCCGGCCCGGGAAGCGTGCGGTCGCTTTGTAGACTGCCAGGACGAAGGCATGGGCCCTCTCCCAGACCAGTAAATCTCGAAATGTCTTGGCTGGTTGCCGTTCGAGCATTGTTGTTCCTTCCTAAAAGCAAGAATCAAGAAGCAAGAAGCAAGAATCAAGAAGCAACAACGAGACGGAAGCCGGGATGGCTCGCAAATAAGGCAAGCGTCCGGCCTTCTTGCTTCTTTCTTCTTGCTCCTCTGGTTTCTTGTTCTTCCTTCCTGCTTCTCCCTTCTTGCTTCTTGCTTCTTGATTCTTGCTTCTTACTTCTTGCTTCTTTCTTCTTGCTCCTTGCTTCTTGATTCTCCGAGTGGAGTCTCGGAAAGTGTCAGAATTCCGTGCTCAGCCAGTTCCCGGACAAAGGTTTCCGCGTCCTTGAGGGCCTCAGCCGGCTCCACGTCATATTCAGGGCAAATCTTCTGCGTGACGATCTCCTCGAGCGAGGTTGCGCCGTCCGCCGCCTGCCAGATCATCGTGCCCAACTCGTTCAAGCTGAAAAGGGTGGAATCGCGGGCGGACATGATCATCATTTCGCCGTCCAGCACGCGCGCCGCGATCTCTTTGCTGCGGGCCAAGTAAAGAGGACTCATACAATCAACTCCCTTGCCGTGCAAACTGGAAAATCGAAATTCGAAAATCGAAAAGCGAAATTCGAAAATCGAAAATGGAAACTAGCCACTAGCCACTAACCACTAACCACTAACCACTAGCCACTAGCCACTTTGACCACCTCGCCCCTGGCCACCAGCATCGATCCCTGACTCTTGCTCCTTGCTTCTTACTTCTTGCTTCTTGCTTCTCAGCTACGCAATCAACTCCCACACCCGCGCCTGCGGAGTGAACACCAGCCGGCGCACCGGAACGCGCCTCACAAAATCGCAAACGGTCTGGAAAATCATCCCCACCAGTTCCTCGTCCCGGGCGAAGAAGAGGATGTTCTGGAGCAGCTCCCGCGCCGCTTCGGCATCGCTCACGGGCTCGATCCGGTTTTCCGGGCCTTGGGCAAGAAGGTAAAGCGCGGCCAGGGGCGCGCGCAGGTTTTCGCCCAGCCGCGCCAACTCGCCCGCGAACGGCGTGCCGAAGGCCTCAAAAGCCGGGGCTGGGGGCTGGGGACTAGGGGCTGGGG
>JBAVYG010000746.1:0-12078 GCA_049698675.1 Terriglobia bacterium | reverse complement strand
GTGCGTCTCTCCACGTTATCCCCCTTCTCAAAAACGCGTTCCTTAAATGACCCTGAACCTCTAAAAGGCTCAGCCAGCAGGTACTCGAGGTGATTTAGGCCAGAATGGTCTTCCTGCCGTACCGATGGGGGATTCTACACCTCTCGATGCACACATGGCAGAGGGCGCCAGTGCTTTCTAACGTTGTCAGAACAGGTGGTAATGCATTTCGGATTCCGATACAATGCCGACCCATCGTGGAGCGTAACACGCACGCCTTGCAACGTACGTCGAGCTGCTTTCGAGTCTGCGGAAGACTCACCATTGCCGTCCGGAGGAACCCTACAATGAAGACCGCATGGAAACTGGTTAGCACACTCATCCTTCTTGCGTCGCTGAACTGCGAGGCCGCCGAGCCTGGAAAGCCGAAGACGGCGCCGTCTGACGGCGGGCAAGCCCAGATGAGGGCCGGCACAGGAAGTTACGGTTGTTCGGCGAAGGACATTGCGCATTATGTCTGCCGCCGAGCGGCAGGGCGGATAACAATTAACGGCCGGCTGGACGAGCCCTCCTGGCAGAAGGCCGAAAAGTCCCCACGTTTTGTTGACATGGTTACGGGAGAGCCCGGCTTCTACGACACGCGCGCCGCCGCATTGTGGGATGACGAATATCTTTACGTTGGCTTGTGGATTGAAGAGCCGTACGTCGAAGCCCACCTGACCAAGAGAGGTTCGCTGATTTTCCAGGAAAATGATGCCGAGGTGTTCATCGACGGCAGTGATGCCTATTCTGAGTTCGAGATCAACGCACTGGGCACAACTTACCAGGTCTTCTTCATCTGGCAAGATGCTTACAAGAAGGGCGGCGTCTTCGACGTCCCTGAATTTGACATCTTCGAGAATAAGGCCCTTACCTTCGGGGGTGACTACGATCGCCAGGACCGGTCTTTCTGGGTGGGAACTCATCCCCGAGGAACCCGCTGGGCATTCCTGAACTGGGAGTTTCCAGGCCTCCTCAAAGCCGTCCATGTGGACGGCAAAATCAACGACAACTCCGTGGCCGATAAAGGTTGGACCGTTGAACTGGCTTTCCCCTGGAAGGGAATGAAGTGGCTGGCCGCAGGGCGTTCTCTGCCCCCCAAGGATGGAGACGTATGGAGGATCTTCTTTGGACGTTTCGAGCTGCTAAAACCAGGCGGCGTTGAACTCAACCCTCATCCCGCCTGGGTCTGGAGCCGCCACGCCGTCTACGACACCCACATCCCTGAGTGCTTCCCTTACATTCATATGTCGAATCGAATCGTCGGGGAGAAGTAGCGCGTTTCCAAGCTGTCATTCTGAGTCCTTCGCTGTCATCCTGAGCGCAGCGAAGGATCTCGCTCTGAGTAATTTCAAGACAATGCGAGATTCCTCGCTTCGCTCGGAATGACACTGGAAGGCGCTGCGGTCGGAATGACACCGCGACGGCTGACACAGCTTGCCAATCGAAAATCGGCAATCATCAATCGGCAATTACAGGGTTGGGCTGTCGTCGCCGAGCAGCGCTTTGCGCAGGAGCTTGAGTGGAACGACTCCCTGGCCCATGAATCGGTCGTGAAAGTCCTTCAGAGTGAAATTACCCTCCTCTTTCTTTTTGAAATCATCGCGCAGCTTCAGGATTTGCAGCTTGCCGAGAGTGTAGACGAGGTAAGTCGGATCACCGCTTCCACGCTTTGACTCGACCTCAGCTATAGGGGGGGTCTGGTATCCCTCACGGATAAAGAACTCACGGGCCTGTTCCAAAGTCATGTGGCCGGTGTGCATCTCGATTCCCACGATAAAGCGGGCGTCGCGCAGCAAAGCGTCCTGCAACTGCCCCAAGCGCAACTTTGGATCGCCGCCGCCATAGCCTTCATCGAGCATCATCTGCTCGCAATAGTGTGCCCAGCCCTCGGCATTGGTGCCCACGGCGATCAGTTTGCGGACCTTGGACGGAGCATGCTGCACCCAGAGGAATTGCGTGTAGTGGCCCGGATATGCCTCGTGAATCGCGGTGCTGAGGATGGTGCCCCGGTTGAAGCCCTCCATCCATTCTTCCCGGCGCTGCGGTTTCCAGCCGGGCTGCGGAAGCGTGACGCTGAGCAGGGCTTCATTGGCTTTCGTCTCGTAAGCGCCGGGGATGTCCATGGAAGCTGTGGTGGTGGCGCGCATGAAGGGTGGCGTCTCCTGCACGATGGGTAAGACCTGGGAGGGGATGCTGACGATCTGTTTCTGCTCGATGAACTGGCGCAAGCTGCCCAGGATATCGCGAAAGCTCTGCAACAGGTGATCCGGCGCGGGATGGTCTTTCCCCAGCTCAGCCAACACCTCGCGGGGGCTGTGCTTGGGATCGATCTGCTCAGCCGTCTCCTTCAGCCGTTGTTGATTGCGCCGCAAATCGGTGTACCCCATCTCCTGGAGGCGGTCCAAGGGGATATCCACCATTTCGTCATCGAGGAGTTTCTTGCGGTAGTTCTCTGCGCCGATGCGGAAGTCACCCTTGGAAATCGGCAGCAGGTCGTCGCGAAGGAACATCTGGTATTTGCGCAGGGCGTCAATCACCGCCATGTTGCTGCGTTGGAACTCTGCCACCAGTTGCGCGTCTTTGACCTCCGCAAAAGCCCCAGGGACATCCTTCCGGAAAAAGTCGATCATGCCCGGCATTTGCTCCAGGGCGATTTCTGTATAAATCCTCGGCGGGTTATCGAGGTTTTGCCGGGCAGCCACAATCGCCCCCGGAATCGCGCCTTCCCGGGCGATTACGGAACGCAGTCGCACCTCAGGCGGAGCGAAGTTTCGCTTGATGATCAGGTAGATGCTGCGGGTGACTCCGGAAGTGTAGAGGTCGGGGTCTTTCCTCCACATCCTGATCGTCTCGAGCTCCAGCAGACGCGACTTGATAGTGCTTTTGAGTAACTCGAGGTCGCCGGCGCTCATGGGAGCGAGTTTCGCCGGGTCAAGCAAATCAAACCTGGATTGCAGGGCCTTCAGTTTGACCACCTCGGCGTCTACCGCAGAGCGCGAAAAGTCTTCAAGCTTGCCGTCGTACTGGTGAAAACCGGCGGCTGTTGCCTCGGTGGGGTGGAACTCAAAATAGAAATTGAAGTGTTCGTCCACGAGTTTGTCGAACTGGGCGGGGGCGTCCGTTGTTGGGTTATCAGAGGGAATACTGCGTAGCGAAGTGAATCCGATGCAGCACAGAACCGCGCCAGAAAACGCCAGAGCGACTTTGAGTTTGGTCATGTGATCTCCTGAGAGCCTACTAAGTTACCACAGTTGACTCGTAGCGCCGGTCTTCAGTTCGCACTGGAATTGCCGATTTTCGATTGATCCCGCCGAGGCGGGACCGATAGACAGCAAAGCAATTCGCCCCGCCGCTTTTCAATCGACCCGCCGCGGCGGGGCATTCACCAATCGGCAATCATCATGCGGGTACATGGACGACAGCTTTGACCACACCGTCACGGTAGTCGGCGACCAGGTCGAAAGCCTGCTTGGTTTCGGCAAGGGAGAAATGGTGTGTCACAAGTCGATCAAGGTTGATGGCGCCGTTTGAAACCAGTTCGATAGCAGGGGCCATGCACTGGTTCTGCCTGCGGACGTTCTGCAATCGTATTTCTTGGCGCCTTAGGGTGTGAATGCTGAAGCTGACCCGGTCAACCTCAGGAATGCCGATCATCAGCACCGTTCCGCCGGGCTTGAGCAGCTCAATCGACTGGTCGAGGGTTTCCTGCTGGCCCGCGCACTCGAAAACGAAATCCACTCCCAGCGGCTCGAGCTCGCGGATCGCCCGGACCACGTCGGTTTGTTTCGGGTTCCCGGTCCACCTTGCCCCGCAGCGCCGGGCCAGCGCGAGGCGCGCGTCGAGCAGGTCGGTGGCGTAGACCGTGCAATCACAGGCCGCAAGGCTCGCGAGCAGTACACACAGTCCAATGGGGCCGGAGCCCAGGATGGCGATCTTCGCTCCCGGCTGCATCTGCGCCAGGCGTTGAGCGTAGAGCCCAATGGAAAGCGGCTCGACCACCGCAGCTTGCACCATGGTCATGCCATCCGGAATCTCATAACAGGACCTCTCCGGCATCACGAGATATTCAGCCAGCGCCCCCGTTGCCTGTCCGGGGCAGGCCAGGAAGGCCTGGTTGCGGCAAGTGTGTTCCCGGCCTGACAGGCATTGGTCGCAATGCCCGCAGGGAATCAGCGGGTCCACTGCGACGCGCTGGCCAACCTTGAGCCGTTTCACTTGGTCCCCAACTGCCACGATGGTTCCCGCACACTCGTGACCCGTCCATTCCGGATACTTGACGACCAGAGAGCCGATCCGCCCCGCCGTGTAGTAATGCACATCCGATCCGCAAACGCCTACCACGCCGATGCGCAAGAGGACACTGTGCGGGTCGCTGATCTCCGGTTGCGACGTCTCGCGAATCTCCATTTGTCGAATGCCGGTTAAGAAAGCCGCTCTCATCAAGACTCCTCTACAGATGTAACAAGACATTGTATCAGGTGAGTGGAGGGAGCAATAAGTATCCAATCAGCCGACAGGTGGGGGCGCTGCGCTTGCTTCCGTCGCCGGACTTCTGACTCCTGCCTCCCGACTTCTCTTAGGACCACGTTCCGCCGTCAAATTGTTTCCACATACGTCAGGCGAGATGCAATCGCCTGAATCTCTTCCAATGAGCGGGAGTTCTCCAATGCGGAGATCTGCACGGCCACATTGCCGACCAGGGTTGCTTCGCTCGGTCCTTTGATGATTTCAAGACCGGTGGCTATACCGGCCAACCGATTAAGCGCTTCATTCCTTACGCCGCCGCCCACAATGCACAGGCGGTGGATATGTTTCCCGGAGCAGGTCCGGATCGCGTTGATAACCTCCGCATAGCGCCTGGCCAGACTGCGAAAGATAATGCCTGACAATGCCGCGGGCCGGTTCTCCTCGGCGAAGCCCTGGGCTCTTAACTGGGCATTGATTCGCGCCACCATGTTTCCAGGGGCCAGGAAGGTCTTGTCTTCACTTACATCGAACCAAGGCCCCTCCATTGCCGTGTCCATGCACTCGACCGCCAATCCCGCCGGGCTCACTTGCAATCCTTGTTCTTTCCATTCTCGGAGGGCTTCCTGGAGCAACCACAAGCCGATCACATTGCGCAGAAACCGTATGGTGTTTCCCACCCCGCCCTCGTTCGTGAGATTGAACTTATATCCCTGCTCAGAGATGAGGGGCTCGCGAAGCACTGTGCCGACCAGTGACCATGTTCCTGAACTTATGAATGCAAGGTCATCGTGAGGATACGGAATGGCGGCAACGGCCGAGCCTGTATCGTGGCAAGCCGGAGCGATAACCTTGACGTTCGAGAGGCCGACTTCGCTGCCGATCGCCGCCCGGAGGCTCCCCAGGATTGTCCCGGGAGGTACAATCGGTGGAAACCGATCAAGGCTGAGACCAAAGGCCTCACAAATCTCGTGTGACCAGGATTTTGAAGCGGCGTCCACCAGTTGGGAGTTGGGAGCGTTGGTGTATTCTGCGACAGCGATCCCCGTCATCCGAAACAGAAAGTATTCTGGTGTGCCCAGCCAAAATCTTGTCTTTTCCCACTCCTCCGGCGACTCTTCAAGATGCGCGAGCAGCCCGTAGAGCGCGTTGATGGGCATGACCTGGATTCCCGTAATCTCATAAATCCTTTTGCGTGGGAGGATGGTAAAGGCACGCTCCATCGCCCGGACCTGACGCGGATCGCGCAAGGTGTAAGCCGGGCCGATATGGTTTCCAGCATCGTCCACCAGCAGATACTCGGCGCCCCAACAATCGAGTCCGAGGCTCTCGACGCGTCCTCCGGTCTCGGCGGCTGCAATTCGAAGGCCTTTCAGAACCTCCTGCCAAATTCGCTCAATGTCCCACACCACGTGGCCGCCTTCTTCCTTCGCTTCGTTCGGAAAACGATAGATTTCACGCAAGGCGCCAGTGCTGCCATTCCACTGCCCGAGGACCACTCTTCCGCTGGAATTGCCCAGGTCGATGGCGATGATATTCTGGAAATCAGACATTCTCGTTACCCCTCTGTCTCATCAGGTTGCGGCCCCCCCTGAGGCTGTCATCCTGAGGAGTCCGCCATTCTTATTGGCGGACGACGGAGGATCTCGCATTGTCTTGAAAATGCTCAGGGCGAGATTCTTCGCGCAGTTTATCCTGAGCGGGCAGAGCGGGATCCTTCGCTGCGCTCAGGATGACAGCGAAGGACTCAGAATGACAGCTTGGAAGCGTTCTTCCGCAGCCTGTCATCCCGCCCAGGTTGCTAAAATGAGAGCTTTTGACTTTCCGCATCCAGGACGGCGATTTCCGCCTCGGCCAGCCGCCAGCCTAAAGTGGCGGCATTCTCCTGTGCCTGCCGGGCATTCTTGGCCCCGGGGATGGGGACAGCTCCCTTGCTCATCACCCAGTTCAATGCCACCTGAGCCGGGGACTTGCCGTTGTGAGCTTTTCCAATCTCGCGCATGAGCTGAATTAGTGGCTGGATTTTGCCCAGTCGCGCCCGCCTGAAGAGGTAGTTGCGCAGCCCCGGCGGGCGAGTCTGCGGGGTGTATTTGCCCGTCAACATCCCCTTGGCGAGAGGACTGTAAGCAATCAGTGTGACACCCAACTCGCGGCAGAGTTTTATCAAACCCTCACGCTCGACGCTTCGATTGAGCAGGTGAAACTCCACTTGGTTGGACGCCAGCGGGATGCCGCGTTTCGACAGAGCGGAGTGGGCACGCAACATCTGGGCCGAGTTGTAGTTCGAGACGCCCACCGCGCGCGTCAATCCCGCCGCGACCGCATCCGCGAGGGCATTGGCCCACAGCTCGATCGGTAGGGGCGAGAAAGGCCAATGGATCTGATAAAGGTCGACCCGTTCCAACCCCAAGCGGGCGAGGCTGGCACGCAGCTTCGAGAGCAAGGCGCCTTTCCGCAGCCGCCAAGGGTAGGGCATGAACTTCGTCGCCACCACCAGCGGCGCTATCAGCGGGGACTGCCTGGCTTCCTGGAGGCACGCGCCTAACAATTGCTCCGACCGCCCCTTTCCATAAACTTCGGCGGTATCGAAGAAGTTGACGCCGGATTGCAGGCTGACTTGGAAGGCGTCGTGAAGGTCGCTATCGGTGTGGGTCTTACCGTAACCCCACATCATGCGGTCACCCCACTGCCAGGTGCCCAAGCCCAGACGGGAAATGCGAATGTCGGTCTTACCGAGGGGAATGAGATCTGCCATGACTTTCGCGAGAGCGCCCGCTTACTGTCATGCTGAGCGTAGCGAAGCATCTCGCCCTGCTGTTTGTCGGCGGAAAAGTCCAGAGCGAGATTCTTCGCTCCGCTCCGCTGCGCTCAGAATGACAGCATAGCAGAGTAAAAGCTTGCTGGCCGGGGTCGCTACGGAAATCGGCACAGAGTTTTCCAGCGCCCAGTCAAACCGCTTCACCTCGGGTTTATGCCTCTGGCGCCTTATTGCCATATAACTTCTTGATCAAATTGGCTACATTGACCGCGAAGTGCCGGGCCGTCTCTATTCCTTCTTTGTCCTGCCAAACCTCCCCCGGAAGCCGGCCAAACACCATGTTCCAGTAGGTCGATCCCGGCACAATCATGTCGTTAATCAGGAAGAACATAAGCATTTCCTGAAGCGTGAAGGTGTGGCCACCACGCGCCGCCACTGCTACAGCGCCGCCAACCATGCCGGCAAGGAACTGGTCCGACTTTCTGGAAACGTAGCCGATGCGCTGGAGCGCGGCCATCACGTCCCCACGCGCCGTACCGAAGTAAACGGGCGAGCCCACAATGAAGCCCCGCGAGGCTCGGAGCTTCTTGATAATGTCGTTCAAGCCGTCTTGCAAACTGCACTCATTGGATTCACCACACTTGCCACAGGCCGTACACGATTCGATCTTCATTTCGGAAAACGAGATGACTTCCGCCTCTACCCCTTGCTCGCGAATCACGCGTGCGCATTCGTTCATGAGTTGCGCGGTGTTGCCATCCGCTTTGGGACTTCCACTTATCAAGAGTACTTTTGCCATGGCTCATCTCCTTGATGGTATGCCTCCCCGCGGGTGGCGCATACGTCCCGCCGTTTTTTGGCGGGATGTATGCGCCCCGGTGTGCCTCACCGTGCAACCGACCCCTCACCCGTCCCGCGCCGGCTGGTGAAAACGCCGGTCGCGGGCCACCCTCTCCCCAAGGGAGAGGGCAAAGAACTCGCCCTAGGGGAGCGAGGAGAGTTGTTCGGAAGTTATCCTTCCGCGAAGCTACCAGGGGACAGCAGTATCTGGTTCTCCGGGTTTCGGGTTTCGCCCACGCTTGTAACACGCACTGCCGCCTGCCCTTTGACCGGGCATTTGGTTTCGCAGATTCCACACCCGATGCAAAGGTCCGGGTCCACACGTGGCTGCTTGATCGTCAACTTCTCGCCCTGAATGTTCAGGACTTCAACCTCTTCGAACCAGATGGCCTTCTTGGGTGTGGGGCAATGCTCTTCGCAGACGATACACGTCTTCGAGTAGGCCCAGGGCAGGCAGCGATTCTTGTCAATGTAGGCTAAGCCGATCTTGATCTTTTTCTTCTCCGGGACATCAACCTGGCGAATCGCGTGAGTCGGGCAAACCTGCGAGCACAGATTGCACTCGTAGTCGCAGTAACCGACCGACATGTTCAGGATGGGCGTCCAAACGCCCTCCACTCCACCCTCCAAGGAAGTAGGATGAATGGCATTCGTGGGACATACCTTCATGCATTCACCACAACGAATACACCTGGCGAGGAAATCCTCTTCTGGAAGCGCTCCCGGGGGACGGATCAGGGCGGGATTGAAAGACCGTTTCGAGGCTTGCGGATCGATGCCAAAGAGCAGCTTTGCGCCTAAACCGGCTAACCCCGCCGCTAATACCGCTCTCCGCCCCAGGTCAAGTCTGGCTTCTTTGGGGGGATGAACGAAATCACCGATCCACTTGTACAAGGGGTTCATCGTGCTTTTTCTCCAGCTTCCGTTCGCAAGGCCGTGTCATTCTGAGCGTGGACATCAGGGCCGCCGTGTCATTCCGAGCCCTTCACTGTCATTCCGAGCGAAGCGAGGAATCTCGGTCTGACGTATGGAGGAGGGAATCAGAGCGAGATTCCTCGCTTCGCTCGGAATGACAGGCGGCAGCGATAAGCGACGTAAGGGTGATGGCCTGGGCGGGGCAATCCGACTCGCAATTCCAGCAATAGAAGCACTCGGAAGGCTTCCACTCCAAAGGGTTGTCCGGAGTGGCCCCTCCCTGGCAGTCAACCAGGCACAGCCGGCAACTGTCGCACTTCTCCTCATTCTTCTTCAGACGAATGAGGGGGTTCTTTCCTACCACTCCCAGCAGCGCACCTAAAGGACAAACGTAACGGCACCAGAAGCGCGCGCGGAAGAAGTTGAGTACAACGGTCGTAATAAACAAGACTCCGATCAGCATACTGCCCCAATAGTAGGGCTGTTCCACGGCGAGGAAATACTTGCGCAATAAACCGTAGATGGGCTCCGTCACTGCCGTAAGCCGGACGGGTCCGACTCCGGGATTGGCGTTGTAAATCCAGGTAAACAACGCGACGATGCCCTTGTTAATCGCCGGATAGATTGAAGTGGAAAGCGAACGGAAAAAGAAAGAGAAGGGATCAAGCCATCCCACCACATTGACCCCAACAAGGGCGGCAACAAGGAACCCAACCAGCAAATAGTACTTCGCCTTCTGCCATTGGGAATAGCCGCCGGTCTCGATCTTCTGCTTGGCGCGCCCGCCCCGGAGGCTGGTGAAGAAGTTGTGCAAAGTCCCGAAGGGACAAACCCAACCGCAAAACCACCGCCCGCAGATAAAGGTCACCGCCAGGGTAACCACCGAAAGCAGCATGGCCCCGACGAAGGCGTGCGAGGCCAGCCAGGAATTGAGAGCAACCAGCGGGTCCAAGTTGAAGAAGAACGTGACTCCCCGGCCAGCTTTGTTGATGGGGTGATAAACCGTCTGCAAGAAAAGATAGCAGAACAGGAGAAAGAAACCCGTTTGGGTAAGCCGGCGCAGCCAGACGATCCACGATGTTTTCTTCTTCTTGGCCATGGGATTTACACTTCTATCTGTTTAGGTGAAAGCGAATTGAAATTGATGGTGCCGAGACCCCGGGCATTCCCCTGCACAATGTAGCCAATCGAATCGGGCTTGTAACCAAGTAAGGTCGCGCCCAAGGCATCCACGGCGACCTGGTCAACCCCGGCCACAATGGTGTCTTTGCGCTTCACATCGGCAAGATTTCCGCCCACGGGCCCATTGGCCGTGAGCACGCGAATGGCATCGAGCACCACCAGTCGGGGCTTCAAAAAGGCAGCCAGGTCCACCAGAGTGCCACCCAGGTCCTGGTGAAGCCGGTTACGAGGCCCACCAATTACGCCCATCAGGTTCTTCATGCCCAGTGTCGCCAGGCACAAGTTGTGGTTCTTCGCGATGGGGACGTTGATCAGCCGGTCCGCTTCGACAATGTCCTGGTACACCTCCCACTCTTTTAAGACTTTGCCGTTAATGGACATCTTCCTGAATTTTCTTTCGTCGAGGAATATCACTTCCGCCCCCGCCTTTTCGGCAGCCTGCTGAATCCCGCTGCGGGGAAAAGAAAGCCGGGCGGGATTGCAAGGGTTGTCGCTGACCAGCACCTTCTTGGCTCCCGCTTGGTAGCACATCTCCACGATAGTGGCGACGACGTCGGGGTTGGTTGTTGCGGCCTGTTCCGGGCGGCGATCCCAACCTATGTCGGGCTTCACCCATACAATGTTCGCCCTAGAAACAAAGCGGTTCATCCCACCGAGTGCCTCGATGGCCTGGCGAGTGAGCCGCCTTGCCTCCTCGGCGATGCCGTCGGTTTCCGCCGGAGAACTCTTATAATGCGCAATACTCATGGACGGCGCGGGCACTGCTCGGAGGGAATCCGAACCGAGCAAACCCATCCCTAGCCCTGCTCCTGCCAGTAAGCCTGTCGTTAAGAAATCTCGGCGATCGATCTGTGCCATGTATTAACTCCCTAATAGGATACGCTGGCGCCTTTTTCTGCAATACGCTCAACAACCGATTTCAAGAATGATTCGGGGTTGGGTGGAGGGTTTATGCAGAGGATCGCATAGGAGCCCGAAGCGAAAAACACGGCTTCGCCCTCAAACTGGTTTGACCCCAAGAAGGCCCCGGAAGCCAGTCCCGGCTTAGGAACCACCTTACCCGAGCGGCCAAAGTAGCTCCGAAGCTGCTCAACCTTCTGCACCGCGCCTTTTGCGTCCAGCGCCCTGGAGATGACCAGGGATGTCTGTTTTTCACCGAAAGCGTAGGCCGCCATGATTGCGGGCGCGAGAAAATCGTGTCCCAGTGGCGACTTCTTCACAAACTTGCAGGAATGACTCACCAGGTTCTGCGGCGGGAAAAGAGACAGAAACTCAGGCATCGCTTGGGATGGACCGATCCTTCGCGATACCGCCCGGGCAAAGCGCTCCAGCACCGGCCCGGTTTTCTCCTTATCGCTGAAGGCGGACAACTTCACGTAGAACTCATCCTGGAAGAAGTTCAGGATTTCGTTGGTGCCATAGCCTTCCGATCCGATGGGCAGGAAGTGGTAATCCGGCGAGCTTTCGGCGGCATAAATCCCGAAGGCGTTCGACTGCGCTCCCATGTTGTAGATGTCAAGCGTGAGGTCTGTGCTCGAGGCCTTGTATTCCTGGTGAACCATCGCCACAAGGCCGTAATCCAGGTAAACATCAGCCCCGCCATCGATGTATTCGTAAAGGTCTGAGCTGAAGAACTTCTGCTCTCCGGACGGTGAAGCCCCGACTTCTGAAGGCTCCGGCAACAGCCGCGCAAGCCTCTCCTTGACGGCGGCAGGAATCACCGCGGGCGCCGAACCTTGCCCGCCCTCCTCCTGCCCAATTAACAGCCCAGGCAAGGCCAGAATTAGCAGCAGATAAATTACAGTGCTTCGCATCTTCCCGAGACCACCTTCTCCTTCCTGCGTGGTGTAGGGGCGAGCGGCGCTCGCCCGATGGCCGAACGCCGTTCGGCCGGGGGC
>JBAVYG010000745.1:0-6008 GCA_049698675.1 Terriglobia bacterium | reverse complement strand
GTCATCCTGAGCGCAGCGAAGGATCTCGCTCTGCCCGCTCAGGGTAAACTCCGCGAGGAATCTCGCCCTGATTCTTTCTGGCCGGTGGGCACAGAGCGAGATTCCTCGCTGCGCTCGGAATGACAGGCAGCATCCCAGAATCGAGGATATGCCCCAATAAAATGGCGACGGCGCCCTGAATCCTGAATCCTTCTCTCAAAATTGCTCCAAGAACCGCACATCGCCCTGGAAAAAGAGCTGAATATCATTAATATCGTACTTCACCATGGCGAACCGATCTACGCCGAGTCCGAAGGCCCATCCGCTGTACTTGTCCGGGTCGATGCCTCCGTTGCGCAGAACCTGCGGGTGAACCATGCCGCAGCCCATCAGCTCGATCCACCCACTCTCCTTGCAAACCCGGCAGCCCTGCCCGTCGCAAACGAAGCAACTGACCGCCACTTCGCCGCTCGGCTCGGTGAACGGGAAGAAACTCGGCTGGAAGCGGGTGCGGACTTTCTCGCCGAAGAGCTTCTTGGCGAAGAAATCCAGCGTGCCCTTCAAGTCCGCAAACGTAATGTCTTCGTCAATGGCCAGCCCTTCGATCTGGTGAAACATGGGGGAGTGCGTGGAATCAGGGTTATCGTGCCGGTAGCACTTGCCGGGGATGATGATATAAAGCGGCGCCCCATACTTCTCCATGGCGCGGATTTGCACCGGCGAGGTGTGAGTCCTCAAGACCGTCTTCGAATCGATATAGAGCGTGTCCCAATCGTCCCGCGAAGGATGACTCTCCGGGATGTTGAGTGCGTCGAAGTTATAGTAGGTACTCTCAATCTCCGGGCCGCTCTCAATCCAGAAGCCGAGCCCCAGGAAGATGTCCTCGATTTCGCGCTGCATCCGGGTTACGGGGTGGATGGATCCGAGTGGACGGCGCAAGCCGGGAAGCGTGAGATCCCGTGGCGCTGGACGGGCAGCAACAGAGCCCAGGGGCAATTCCGTCGGCTGGCTGGCTTCTTCTTGAAGGGGCAATGCCTCGACCAGCTTTTCGATCTCCAGGCTGGTAGCGAAACGGCGAAGCTCATTGAATTGCCTTCCAACCGCGGGCTTCAAATCCTGGCCCGCCGTCTTTAACCAGTTTTCATCAACCTGCGACAGAAACCCGCCCTTGCGCGCCAGCCACCTGTCGCGGAGGGCCTTGCAAAGCCTCTCACGTTGAGGTTGGTTGGGTGCGCCGCGCGAGATCAATTCCACCCGTTCGCGTTCGGCAGTCTTCCGTAATTCAGCGAAAAGCGACTCCACGCCTTGCGCGTCGTTGACGCCGAGTTCGGCGAGCGTCTTCCGAACTTTTTCGTCGATACCCATCATGGTGGGGTTCGCCTCTCGTTCCCGCTCAGGGGCAACCCTAAGCGTTGCGTTCACAGGCGGAGCCCCTAGTCTATGGCCACAGAACCGGGCTGTGGCATTCCGGCTTCTGACTCCTGACTCCTCATTGTCGACTATTAACTTTCTACAGCTTGTTTCACTTTACCCGCCAGCTCGGCAAAACCGGCCTGATCGTTCACGGCCAATTCGGCAAGCATCTTGCGATCAAGCTCAACACTCAGCTTCTTCAACCCGTGGATGAACTGGCTGTAAGTCAGGTCATGGGCGCGCGCCGCGGCCCCGATGCGAATGATCCAAAGCCGGCGGAAATCGCGCTTCCGCTGCCGCCGCCCACGGTAGGCGTAGCGGCCTGCCTTGTCGGCTGCCTCCTTCATGGCCCTGTAAAGCTTGCTCTTGTTGAGAAAATAGCCCTTGGTAAGCTTGGCGAGTTTCTTCCGGTTGGCGCGGCGAACTGTGCCGCGCTTGACTCGAGGCATGGGGTTTGCTCCTTTCGATATAATTCAGGGCGGCTTAGTCCCGTTATGGGATGAAGGCACCCAGCCGTTGGCCTTCCCGCACCTGTGATCCAGAGGGAACAGGGAACAGGTTACAGGGAATAGGGAACAGAGGCCAGAAACTGTTCCCTGTCACCTATTCCCTGTTCCCTGTTCCCTATTCCCTCACCGTCCGTAGGGCAACATGGCCCGAATAGCAGGAGCATTCGCAGGGGAAACGATGACGGATTGGCCCAATCTCCGCTTGCGCTTGCTAGCCTTAGAAGTCAGGATGTGGCGTGCAAATGCGTGCCGGCGCTCCACCTTGCCGGTGGCGGTCAGTTTGAAGCGCTTTTGCGCGCCCTTGTGGGTCTTCAGTTTCAGCTTGATCTTCTTGGGCTTTGGCAACTCTATCCTCCAGATTCTCCCCGTGACGGTTCGGAAACGGGTGGTGCAGGGGCGGCGGCTACAGGCACCGAAGCCGGCTTAGGCTTAGGGGTCCTGATTGTTGCCGGGGATGTCCCCGCCGCTGGCCGTGAAGCCTGGGGAGGCACACCCTTTCCCGCTACTTTCTTGGCGGCAATGATCGTCGAGAGATTCGGCCCTTCAATCTTCGGCCGAGTCTCCACCATGCCCACCTCGCTCACTTCTCCCGCCAACCGTTCCATCATTTTGAACCCCAGGTCCCGGTGGGCCATTTCTCGGCCACGGAACATGATCGTGACCTTCACCTTGGCCCCCTCTCGCAGGAACTCGATAACCTTGTTCCGCTTGGTCTCAAAATCATGCGTGGAAGTCCTGGGCCGCATCTTCACTTCCTTGAGCTCAATAGACTTCTGATGCTTGCGAGCCTCATGCTGCCGCTTGCTGAGTTGGTAAAGGTACTTGCCATAATTGATGATGCGGCAAACGGGCGGGTTCGCCGTGGGGGCAACTTCCACGAGGTCAAGACCCTGGCCGCGCGCGACCCTCAGAGCTTCGTGGGGCGGCATGATTCCGAGCTGTCCGCCCTCTTCATTGATCACCCGGATCTCCCGGGCTCGAATCCTTTCGTTTATTCGAACAAATCGCTCGGCGATAGGCATTCCCTCCTGGCCCTTTGGGGCCTCCCGCTCTCCCTATGTCTTCCTGGTTGGACAAAGGACCTTTTCAGGTCCGGGGAGGAGAACACAGCTTACCATTTCGTAGCCTTGGTGTCGATAAGCTGCCGAATCCAACCGATAAAATCGCCCAGCGCTTGAAAGCCGGCATCCCCGGTGTCCCGGCGCCGGACGGCTACCCCGCACCCCTGGGCTTCGCGGTCGCCGACGACCAGCATGAAAGGCACCTTCTGAAGCTGCGCGTCCCGGATGCGCGCGTTCAATTTCTCATTGCGGTCGTCCACGGTGGCGCGCAAGTTGGCGCGGCGCAATTCCTCGCAAACCTCGCGAGCGTAAGCCAGGTGCTTGTCGCTAATGGGGAGCACCACGGCCTGCACCGGAGCCAACCAGACCGGGAAAGCTCCCGCATAATGCTCAATCAACACGCCAAAGAAACGCTCCAGTGCCCCCAGCAGGGCCCGATGCACCATAATCGGCTGGTGAGTGCGCCCGTCGGCGCCGGTATATTCCAGGCCGAAGCGCTGGGGCAAGAAGAAATCGAACTGCACGGTGGTGAGCTGCCAGGGCCGGTTCAGCGCGTCGTGGAGTTTGATGTCGATCTTCGGCCCATAAAAAGCCGCCTCGCCCGGCATGCGATGGAAGGGTATGTCGCGCTTGCGCAGCGCTGACTCCAGCGACTTCTCCGCCAGTTCCCACTGCGCGGGCTCGCCGGAGTACTTCGCGCGGTTCTCCGGGTCCCAGGTGGAGAGGTCAACCTCGTACTTGTCGAATCCGAAGGTCTTCATGAGCATCAGTGCGAAGTCCACGCACGCACCCGCCTCGGATTCCACCGTCTCAGGAGTGGCGAAGATATGGGCATCGTCCTGCGTGAAGCCGCGAACCCGTAGCAGACCGTGCATCACCCCGGACCGCTCGTAACGGTAAACCGTCCCGAATTCCGCCAAGCGCATGGGCAACTCGCGGTAGCTCCGCCTCTGGTCCTTGTAAATGAGGATGTGGAACGGGCAGTTCATCGGCCTCAACTGGTATTCCGCATCCTCCAGTTGCATGGGCGTGAACATGTTCTCACGGTAGAAATTCCAGTGACCGCTGGTCTTCCACAAATCCACTCGCGCCACGTGCGGCGTGAACACAAGGTCGTAGCCCTGCCGGAGGAGTTCCGCCCGCATGAAGTCTTCGATTTCCTTGCGGATGAGGCCACCCTTGGGATGCCAGAAAATGAGCCCCGGACCAGCCTCGTCCTGAATGCTGAAGAGATCGAGTTCTTTTCCCAGCCGCCGGTGGTCGCGCCTCTTCGCTTCTTCAAGCTGCGCCAGGAAATCGTCCAGCTCCTTCTGGCTGAAGAAGGCCGTCCCGTAAATGCGCTGCATGGGATGCGAGCCCTCATCGCCTTTCCAGTGCGCGCCGGCTACGCTCAGCAGCTTGACGGCCTTGATGCGCCCCGTGGAGGGGATGTGCGGCCCACGGCAAAAGTCCAGGAACTTGCCGGTGCGATAGGCGGAGAATACGGGCTCGGCCTTTTCCTCGATGAGCTCGCACTTCAGGAACTCGCCCATCTGCGCGAAGAGCTTCTTTCCTTCTTCCTTGGGAAAGTAAACGCGCTCATTTGGGTAATTCGCCTTGATGATCTCGCGCATCCTTTCTTCAATTCTTTTGAGATCATCTTCCGTGAAGGGCTTCTCGCGATAGAAGTCGTAATAGAAGCCGGTCTCAGTGGCAGGGCCGACTCCGGGATGCGCGTCCGGGAAAAGTTCGGTGACCGCGGCAGCCAGAACGTGAGCCGTCGAATGGCGGTAAATCTCCAGGGCCTCGGGCGAGGATGGAGTAATGAACTGGATCGGCGCGTCCTGCTCGATGGGTGTCGACAAATCCACCAGGCGCCCGTCCAGCTTGGCCGCCAGCGCGTCCGCCGCCAGCCGTGGCCCAATCGACTTCGCCACCTCCAGGGCAGTTATGCCTTGCGGAAATTCCTTCCGTGTCTTGTCAGGGAAAGTGATTTGAACGGTCGCCATTCCTCACTTACTTTCGAATTTCACAAATGTCTTACGCCAATATAGCAATTCTGGCGGCCCGTGGTCAAACAACTTGCAACACTTGACGCCGACTGGGGACTGGAAATTCGAAACTGGAAACTCGAAATTGGAAACTGGAAACTCGAAACTGGGAATCGGCAGCCGCAAAGTCCAATTTCCAGTTTCCATTTTCTATTTTCCACTTTCCAGTTTCCATTTTCCAGTTTCATGCTCTACTCAATGCCTCACAAATCGTCGATTAATGGCCATCTTTTTGGCTTTGATCGGGGTTTGTTGCAGTGAAAAACCGGTTTGTTTTGAGCTCCTTAAAAAGCTAACTCATTTGCTTTCAATAGATTCTTAGGTTCGTTCCCTCTATTTAGTATCTTTTTTGCATTTTCTGCCGATTTCCCGCCGCCGGCGGGCCGGTTTAGAACCCCCTGGGAGCGATCTGCCGGCGCGTTTGTCATAGACCAACCTGCATAGCCTATCGCGCTCCTAGCCTCCTGTCAAGCGCAAAATTCAGGAGTCGGGGTTCGGAAGAGCGTGATTGAGCGTTCAGGGGAGCGCCAAGGACTCCTCAACTGGAGCCAGGAACTCGACAACCGAGTGAAACTCCTCGACAAGAGCAGGAACTGATGAAAAGCCCGGTACTGGGTACAAAGTGTGTTGGCAGCCTCGTAAGCCTCGCTTGTCCAGAGACTCTTTGGCTTCTGGATTGCTCGGGGCAAGAAATTTCTTGTCCGACCTACCCCAAAAGGGAGAGGATGAGGATGGAGATCGATTCTGCCCCCTTGAGCACTTGGCCAAAATCTCTTCTCTGTCCCATGATCGCTGACAGGACGTATTGATGGGAATGTTTACCACAGCTTTTGACGCTTCTGGCCATGAGTCGGACCAACTGATTATGGTTGTTGCTGGCTTCATTTCCTCGGTTGATGACTGGACAGATTTTTCCAAGAAATGGAAAGAGCGGTTAGCAGAAGACGGGCTTGAGTATTTCCATACGAAGGAGTTCTCCGATTGGCGCTTGGATGATGACCCAAGAAGGAGATCAC
>JBAVYG010000744.1:0-3030 GCA_049698675.1 Terriglobia bacterium | reverse complement strand
GCGGTAAAACGTGAGGATTGGACGGCAACGGCATTTCTACGGGCTCAACCATCTTCATTACCTCACCACCCGTACCTGTCGCCGCGCCCGCCCCTTCGACCGCCGCCTCGTTTCCTCTCCTGACCCGTGGCCTGGTCGAGCTCACATCTTATTTGGCTTGGCTTTGTCGAGCTCGTGCAGGAGCTGTTTTACGACTTTATCGGCGACGTCGGCGCTTGAACTCTTGAACTTCGCCCCTTCACTCTCTTGCGTAGTGGACCAGATCACATCACCGTCGTGCGAGACAAGCCGAACCGCGAGGCGCGCTTCATGGGTCGTCTCCGTTGAAAGCTTTGAGTCTTGGATCCCCATGGCCCTCGCGGCGAATCCCCCGTGAGCGCTCCCACCGGATGGTGAAACTTCCGCTGAATGGCTACCTGCGGCACCGGCTACTCCGGTTGCTTCGCCCGTAGCATGCACCTCCTGCGAGGTCTTTTCGACGGATCGACCCTTTAGGGTAGCGTCTGCCTTGTCCTTGTTCTCGGTCACAATGAAGCGCTTACTCTCGTCAAGGGCGTTGATCACCATGGCCTGGAGGCTTTTGGATGCCTCATCATCGCCGAAGCTCTCAACATAAATCCGTTTTACATTGAGGAGTTTGGCTTGGAGCTCGGAACGCATGTCAGCGACTGGCCTGGACGTGGCGGCAGGACTCTGGCTTTGGGTCTGGGAGAAGCCAGCAATGCTTACCGCGAGGGCCATGAAGCAGAAAAGTATAGTTTGTCTTTGCACCATCGTACCTCCTCAGTCCCCTTTGGAGCTATTGCGAGCTTCGTCGTCTTGGTATTCGATCTTGCGACCTGTTCGCGCTTCCAAGCTGGAGAGTGTGACCCTGACGGTGTGCTTTCCTAACTCGAAAACAGCAGCCTGCTGTCTGTCGTCTGCATCCTTGTAGTTCACAGTGAGATAATGGCGCCGCTTTTTGGAAAGCAGGGCGACCGGGGTCGCGACAATGGCCAAGCCGACACGCCGCCCAGCCTTCTGTCCATACTCGAGACTGTCAATCCTGTCATACGGGACGGTGAACTTGCCTTCCTTAGTTTCGCGCCGGTCGCGGCGGAAGATTTCATCTTCACGACTTAATACACCGATCTTATACTGATACTGAAAGACCATTTCCTTTGCGTCCGCCGTTGAGAATGTGCCTTCCGCTTCTTGCTTGAGGTCGGCAACTGTGCCCCCCACGTACACAGCCTTTCCACTATCCACACGAGCGTATGAAGGCAAATAAATCGCAGTCAGAAAGGCAAGAAGGACCAGACGCTTTCTCACGTCCATGTATGCCTCCGTCAGTAGGAAACTGGGGCGAAGATTTTGGTTCCACAGCCCCTGCTGACTGGTAACATACACCCTATTGCCACTGCCTGCAATGTCTCGGCAGCGGTTTCAGCGGGTGGCGCAGACATCGTGGTTTGATGTCTGCGGCGGCTTGCTCGTCACTTAGCCTGCCCTGAGCCTGTCGAAGGGTCACTCGCCACTTGTCACTGCTCTTAACCGCTGCGCCCGCCCTTTCGACCACCGCCTCGTTTCTCCTCCTGACCCGTGGCTGTGGTCCAGCTTCCGGTTTCCGCCACCGGCAAAATCCCTTCCTCCTCGCAATGGATCCCATGCCCTGAATCTCATGACGCAGACCCGTCGAATGATCGGGCAACACTTAGACGTTCCTGGCCAAATGGGATATCAAACCGCCCGCAAAACTGTGTCACTCCCAAACTCGGAAAAATCCGTAGACACGAATACCAATCACAAACCAGTTACTTTCATGGTACATTTATTTGTTCGAGAACTTAGCCTCGGATTGGGCGTTCACTTTTCGTGCAAGTTTTGCCCCACAATGAGAAGGCAATTGTACCGATCGAGAAGCTGCGCGATTATGCTCTCGACCCGAATCATCCACTGGG
The DNA here is from genome assembly GCA_049698675.1 of Terriglobia bacterium. GTDB lineage: Bacteria > Acidobacteriota > Terriglobia > UBA7540 > UBA7540 > CAVROP01. The sequence goes on along the minus strand of JBAVYG010000744.1, from coordinate 1,090 downwards.
CAAGAGCAAAGCCAGAGTGTTCAAAGCGGCCTTGGGAATGGAGCGGGGCCACGCCGATGTACTAGCCAAGATTCTTGAATCGAGCTTGTTTCGGTCGCCAGCGGTTCGTGGTCTCAAGGATCAGCACGGCGAGCATTGGACCACATACCACGAGATCGTAGGATTGAGTGGCCAAGCCGTAGTGGTCACGGCCGCTTGGATTTACAGAGTCGAGCAGGTGGACGTGCCTGTGTTAATATCCTGCTATATAGAGCCTCAGGGTCCCAGGAAACTCGCAGAGGCGTTGAACGTTGAGTAAGTATCATGAATATCGAGCTTAGCCCGAAGATTCTAGACGTTGTTGAGGTTCCCAATAGGTTTCTGGGTTCCGAGACTCCCGGCGTCGCCCTGGGCACTGTTGTGGAGGTGTTTGGAGAACCTCGTGGGGAATTGCTGGTTGAAGTCACTGATGAAAACGGTGTTCCGTTGGATCTGGTCCTGCTCCCCGCTTCAGAAACCAAGAAACTGTGGTCGTCCCCCAAGCCTGAGAAGCAAGCTTCTTCCGACGAGGGAGCGACCAACGAATTTCAGAAGGGCGTGCTCCTCTTGCAGAACGGCCTCCTCGCAGAGGCAAAGACTTATTTCGAGCTTGCCTTTAAGCATGACCCGAGACTTGCCGGGACGCTGATGAACTCGGCCAATGGGTTGGCTGAAAGGGGAATGTACGACGCAGCGATTTTTGTCTATCAGCTCGTACTCGAGCTGCAGCCTGGGAATCGTTTGACGAGGCGTAATCTTGCGGCGATGCACATTAACCGGGGAATTCAATACTCTAAGAGAGGTGCCCCTGACAAGGCAGTGGAAGAGTTCGGTCATAGCCTCTCATTAGAACCTTCGGGAGAAATCGCGCAGAAGGCGCAACATAACCTGGGTGCGGCCTATACGCAATTGGGAACGCGTCTTGCCGAGATTAATCGACAACAAGAGGCAGTCGCAACCCTCTACTTCGCCCTTCAAATTAGCCCTTCAGACGTCACACGCAGAAACCTGGCGATCGCTCTAGTGTCTCTTCAGGCTTCCCGAGCGGAAGGGTCGAGACAGACCCCTCCCA
>JBAVYG010000743.1:0-7380 GCA_049698675.1 Terriglobia bacterium | reverse complement strand
CTATACGTTCCAAAAGTCGCATCCGGTTCTGAAGGGCTTCGAAGGCGGCGACATCGACCAGATAGGCAGTTGGCATTCCGTGTTGGGTGATGAGGACCGGAGACTGATCTTTCACCAGTTGCGTGAGAATTTTGGTGGCGTTCCGCTTCAATGTTGTAACCAGTTGAGTTTTCATAAAAGTGATACTAAAGTATCACTCTGTCGTTGGCAAACCCGAAGTTTAACCAATGGACAAGAGTTGGGCGCCTAATGGAGAGAGTCAATGCATGATCTTCCCGCGTTCATGAAGAACCCAATCAATCGGATCGCTTCTTCCTCCCAACATACAGCGGGGATTGAAGGTTACGTGTACGACGGCGCGGACGGGAGCCAGATGGCTTTCTGGACCTGCCGCGAGACCGCTAATTCAGCCGAACATGTTCATGACTACGATGAGTATATGATCGTTGCGGAGGGTTGTTACACCTTGCTCATCCAAGGGCAACGCATTAGCCTGAAATCGGGGCAGGAGTACTTGATCGCAAAAGGCATCCCACACGGCGGCGAGGTGGTTGCAGGGACTAGAACCATCCACGCTTTTGGGGGCGCGCGAGCAAGGCGCGCCCAGTGACAGATCATGCACACACACCAATCGTCAGAGGAGCTCATGACCGACACATCACGTTCGTCCCTAGAGGTCCCGGCTGCGGATCGCCGGCTCGATCACGAGCCCCCACCGGCAATCGCGAGACTCGGTTGGCGCTATCACCACCTGGGTATTCCAACCGACGTCGCGCGCCCCGGAGAGACTTATCTCGAACAGTTCGGCCTGTACGTTTCCGGGTTCAGCACCAGCCCGTACGGTGTGGAGTGGATGCGATTCGAGAAACACAGTCCCCTACACGAGCTCATCAAGACTGTGCCTCATATCGCCTTCGAAGTGGACGACCTCGAGGCCGCTCTCCAGGGTCAAGAAGTGATCTGCCCCCCCGGATCTCCGTCCGAAGGCGTCCGCGCCGCCATGATCGTGCATAACGGTGCCCCTATTGAACTCATCTGGTTCCGCAAGCGCAGCGACCCAGCCGGGGCGTGAAGTCTCCGCGTGCTGTCGTCGCAGGGGTTCCAGCCTGACCCCTCGCTCCACCGGACCCGCGTTGCCGCGTGCCGGCGGGTTGCGCTGGAGTCGTTAGCCGCCATGGATCGGAGTCGCTGCATGGAATACCGCCCCATCAACCTCGCTGAAAAGCTCGCAAAGTTCTCCGCGCACTGGTCACCGAAGATCATTGCGCAGATGAACGACTACCACTTCAAATTGGTGAAGTTCCAAGGAGAATTCGTATGGCACGATCACAAGGACACCGATGAAGTATTCATCGTCCTTGACGGAGAGATGGTGATTCATTTTCGCGATCGTGACGTGTCTGTAAAAAAGGGAGAATTGTTGGTGATTCCAAAAGGCGTTGAACACAAGACTTCAGCGAAAGCCGAGTGCCGAGCCATGCTCGTTGAGGCGGTGGGTACGGTGAACACGGGGCGCGTAGGCGGGGAGAAGACCGCGCCCGCCGACGCGTGGATTTGAGGCGACGGTTACCCCGCGCATTAACGCCGTCGCACAAACAGCGGGCATGCGCTGGTTGTTTTTGCGCCGGTTGTGCGCATTCCGTTCGTGTCTCAACCAAGATCGGAGCAGGGTGCAGCAAACTCGCCCTTCTTGTGGCGTGAGAGTACAGGAGAGAATCATGCGAAATCGGATTGGAGCCTTGTGCGGGCTATCCGCACTTGTCACTTTGTTCGTACTCGTCCCCGCTGGACCTGCGCCGGCGGGGCAATCGGCAGCGCCTTGTGAGCTGAAGGACGATGCCGCCTACACCGCCGCGATCCGCAAAAACACTACGGAGCCATTCTTCTCCACGGAGCTTGTGGATCACCTCCCCTGGAGCTCCTGCGTGCCGGCCCCGGACACCTATCTCGGCCACATCGTGGGCGCGCCCGACGTGCTCGACCATGTGGCTGAAATCAACGGCTACATGCGCCTGCTCGCCAGTCGCAGCCCGCGCGTGCGCGTCTTCTCCATGGGCCAGAGCGAGGAAGGCCGCGAAATGATTTTGGTGGCGATCGCCGACGAGGCCACCATCCGGGATTTGGATCGCTACCGCGCAATCACGGCGCGCCTGGCGGACCCGCGCGGTTTGGGTGACGCCGAAGCCGCGGCGCTGGTTCAACAAGGCAAGCCTATCTACTGGGCGGACGGAAGCATTCACTCGCCCGAAACCGGCTCGCCCGAGATGCTGATGGAGCTGGCTTATCGCCTGGCGGTGGAAGATACGCCGCTCCTCGAGAGCATCCGCAAGAATTCCATTGTGTTGCTCACGCCCGTGGTTGAGACCGACGGTCACGACCGCTACGTGGATGTTTACATGTACCGCAAGCACCATCCGGAGGCTAACACCTATCCGCTCACCTGGTGGGGCCATTACGTCTCGCATGACAACAACCGCGACGGGATCACGCTGGCGCTTGACCTCTCCAAGAACATCACCAGGACCTACCTCGCGTGGCACGCCACCGTGTTGCACGATCTCCACGAGTCCGTCCCCTATCTTTACATCTCCACGGGCACAGGCCCTTACAACGCCTGGCTCGATCCCATGGTCACCAGCGAGTGGCAGCGCATGGCCTTTTACGAGGTGGAAGAACTCACGCGCCGAGGCGTGATTGGCGTCTGGACGCATGGCTTCTATGACGGATGGACGCCCAATTACATGTTCTGGGCGGCGACGGGGCACAACTCTATCGGCCGTTTCTACGAAACCTTCAGCAACGTGGGGGCAGACACCGCCGAGCACTCGCTGGAGGCTCGTTCGACCAGCCGCGAGTGGTACCGTCCCAACCCGCCCTTGCCCAAGGTGAAATGGTCCGCGCGTGACAACATCAACCTCCAGCAGAGCGCCTTGCTGCTGGGCATGTACAACGTCGCCAGCCATGCCCAGGAGTATCTGGAGGACTTTTACATCAAGAGCAAACGATCGGTGGCCAAGGCGCGCACAGAAGGTCCGGCCGCCTGGGTGCTGCCCGCCGATGAGCCTCGCCCCGGTGACCAAGCGCGATTGCTGAACATCCTCGAATCGCAAGGGATCGAGATTTCGCGCGCTCAGAAGGCCTTCGATGCGCCGGTGCCGAACGCGGAAAGCCCGGCCATCGGCGGTGAAAGCAAGCCGGCAGAGACGAAGGAGGAGCGCGGCGAGGCAAAACCGGCTGAAGCCAAGGAAACAGGTGGGGAGCAAAAGACAAAAGCGAAGGAGCCCACGGCCACTACCCTCCAACATTTCCCTGCCGGCAGCTATATCATCCGCATGGATCAGCCTTACAGCCGCTTCGCCGACACGCTGCTCGACACCCAGTACTTCAGCCCCCACGATCCGCGGCCTTACGACGACACCGGCTGGACGCTGGGCGCTCTGGCGGACGTCAAGACGGTGCGGGTGATGGATACCGCCATCCTTGACGTGCCTGTGACTCGAGTAGAGGGCAGTGTGAGGGTGGCCGGAGGCGTGAAGGGGAGCGGCCGCACGACGTTTCTCGTCAACAACAATACCGACAGCGCGCTGGCCAGCTTCCGCTACCGGCTCGCAAGCGTCCCTATGGAGGTGGCCGAGGAGCCCTTCGAGGTGAGCGGCCACAAGTTCGCTCGCGGCACTTTCATTATCGCGAACGGAGAGCGCAGCCAGGTTGACGCCGCCGCGCGCGACCTCGGGATCAGCGTCTTGGCAACCGATGAGAAGCTGAGCGTCACCCATCATGGGCTCGACGCGCCACGGGTAGCGCTGCTGCACGATTGGCAGAATACCCAGGACGGTGGCTGGTATCGCATCAGCTTGGACCAGCTCAGGATCCCCTACACCTACATCGCGGACACCAAAATCCGCGAGACGCCAAACCTCCGCGACCTGTTCGACGTGCTCATCGTGCCGCCGGATTGGGACGACTTGGCAGGCATGCTGCAAGGCATCCCCCTGCGCGGCAATCCCATGCCTTGGAAAAACACGCCGGAGACCCCCAGCTTCTTTGCGCCCGGGCTGGATTCGAGTGACGATATCCGGGGTGGCCTGGGTTATTCCGGCCTCGCTAATCTGGGAAAATTCGTTCGCGACGGTGGCCTGCTAGTGGCTGTGGAGTCAGCATCGGCTTTGCCCGTCGAGGGCGGAATGACGGAGATGCTCTCGCTTGGTAAGCCCCAGAAGCTGGTGAGTCCGGGCGACGTGTTACTGGCCAACGTTGAAGATGCCAAGAGTCCGGTAGCCTACGGCTATGGCGAGAAGCTTTACGTCTACTACCGCGCCAATCCCATCCTGAACGTCGGCCTCGGATTCGGCGGCCGCCGGGGCGAGGAAGAAGGCGAGAATCGAAGCAGCGGCCGCGGCTCGCTGACTGATCCCGACGTGATTCAGGGCCGCCACTATATGCCTCCCGCAGAGAAGCCCAAGCGCACCCCGCGCGAGCAGGAGTTCTACATTCCGGACGAAGTCCGAATGTACTTGGGCTCCCTGATCCCGCCTGCCGAGCAGTTTCCGCGCGTGATTCTGCGTTTTGCCGACGCCAAGAACCTGCTGCTCAGCGGACTGCTGGACGGGGCGCCGGAACTGGCGGAAAAGCCTGCGGTGGTGGACGTGCCTCATGGCCAGGGGCACATCCTGCTCTTCGCTACCAATCCCATGTGGCGCAATGAGAACTCCGGCAGCTTCTTCCTGCTCTTCAACGCCATGCTTAACTACCGACACCTGGACGTGGGGCACGCCGCTCCGGTAGCTGGATCAAAGGCCAGTAAGAAATGAAAGACCGCGGCAGGGAACAGGGTTTACATCCGGAGGCGAGGTTAGAACTTGCCTCGGCGAGTCGCCGATCTTAATGGCGACCCCCCCTTCCCAAGCTATGGTACCGACGCCCAGCCTACGAATTCGGGTTTATCCGCGCCCGGGTAGCGTTGACTGAAGAGAAGATCGCCGCTCGCCCCGCGCCTTGCGCCGCGTCGCCAGACACAACCGCGCCCGTGATTGTCCCGACGGCACGCTCACTTTGCGGGAGGGTTGGAAGGGGGCGCGGCGCCCTGAACTTTCGCGATGGCTTCCTTCATGCCGGTCACCCACTTCTCCGTCGCATCGTAACCAAGGCCCTTCAGAAGGACGACGCCGTTAGCATCCACTATCCAATTCTGCGGGATTCCCAGAACCTTGAGCGTCTGCCGCACGTAGCTGTACGCCGGGATGACAGAGAACGCGAGTTGATGCTCCTTCAGGAAAGGCGCGATGAGCCCAGGGTTCTCGTCCATGTTGAAAGAGATGAACTGAACGTCGGAGCGATTCTTGTATTCGTCGATGAGTTTTTGTAAGCGAGGCAACTCCTCGCGACATGACCCTCACCAGGACGCCCAGAAGTTCAGGAACGTCACCTTGCCCTTCAGCGAGGCCACGTTCCAAGTCTTGCCGCTGAGGTCCGCGAGTTCAAAGGCAGGCAGAGGTAGATTGGCATCCTCCCACGTCAACCCGGCTTGATTGGCCAAGGCGTCGGCCCGGCGGCCATACCATAACCTCCAACCTTCGTCCGTGCCGCCGAGGTTGGCCCAGAGTTGGTGTGCATTGTCCGCGAGCTCATCCTTCTTCCCGGTTTCAGGCTTCTGCTGGGCATCGAGCCGGGTGAGCAGCGCATTCTCGTAGAACCCCATCGCATCGAGCTTGCGCCCGCGGAGTTCCGCTTCCCGGGCCATCTGCCCCCAGTAGGCTGCGAGTCTACGCTCATAGGATTTCTTGCGGTCTTGCTTGTCACCCGCGAGCGACTTGAAGTCTTGGAGCCGCTCGTCCATCTGCGTCAGCAAGAGCTGGGCCTTGTCCGCCTGCTTCAATTGCAGGTAGCCGTCCACTTCAAATTCCAGTCCCTGAAGGCGCGAGAAGGCCTGATAAAACTTGTTGTCCTCGAGGTTCTCCTTGGTGGCGTAGAGATCGAAGTACGGCTCCTTCGACTCAATTGCCCATTTGGCGAGTCCCTTCTGCGCCAACTCTACCACGCGCTCGGGCTCGAGATGCTTCTTGGAGAGGACCTCGGCCACCTCAGAGTAATCATCGGAGTTGGGGCCGTCGGGCCCGGCATTGTTGATTGCGACTTTGAGCGCCTGGTCCGCCGCCACCTTCACGTCAGCCGCCGCCACATCTTCAAGCTGCTCCGTGGCATCCAAGCGCTCCATCCAGATGAAGGTTGTGTTGGGGCGCTCTTTGACCCACTGGCCTGTCTGCTGCAACAGATCACTGTAATAGGCCCGTTTCTTGTCCGGAGGCGCATCCTCGCCCGGCCAGTGGTGGTCTTTTCCCCATTTCGACATGGCAGCCAGCTCCCAGGGGCGTGGGAAACGGGTCTGGACCTGCTCCTGCGCCCAGTCGGACTGCTTCTGATCGTTCACCAGCTTGTAGCCGTCTTCCAGCGCCTCGTACCACTGGCGCTTGTCCTCGAGTTTAAGCTGGCGGAGGCGTTCGAGGTCCTGGCCCACCTGCCGCCGCAGCGCCTCATATTCAGACGCCGGGTGCGCCTTGAACTCGAGCGACCAGAGCGTCCGGTAGGCGCCGACGGCATCGGGGTCGTTGCGGCTCGCGAGCAGGGTGCGCAACTGGGCGGCATAGGGGCGCAGAAGATCCTTGTCGTCCATGCGGGTCAGCGGCTGGTAACCGTCCAGGGAGGCGGGGCAAGCGTCGAGGAAGGCGCGGAGGTGTGCAGCGCTTTGCTCTTTGTTCAAAAACACCGGCGAGCTGTAGATGGTCACAAGCGGCAAATGCGGCCAAGGGAATTTCGGATCCGCCTTGAGCGCAGCGCTGAACAGCTTGATGGCCTCCGGCGACTGGCGTCCTAACAGCGTCATGCCATAAAGGTATACCAACTGCGGGTTGTCGAGGTTCCGCTCGTAGCGCGCCTTGTATTCGGCGATCACCTTGTCCTTGTCGGACCTGCCCCCCATCGAGCTGATGTACGCCCGCTGGACGAAGACGTCTTCGGGGTACTGGCGCAGCAAGGCTTGAAGGGCGGCGGCGTGTTGCTCGTGAAACTGCCAGTCGGTCAGCGCCGGGGTTTGCTGGGGCAACTGGTCGAGGGCCGCCTTGACGGCTGGCGCGGGACCGCACACGTTGGCTGACTGCGCCCACGCGTTGCCGGGCGCCAATCCCACCCACAGCAATGAGAAGCAGAGCCAAACCTTTAGGAGGCCGATAAAGGAAGATTTCTGAGTTCCCATCAAATCCTCCGAACTCGGGAGTTTCCCGTCTCTCTGCGTCTGAATTTTAACTCGTCTAATCCCTCAGGGTCAAACTAACGGAAGAATTGTGTCACAGCAAAGTGATAAGTTCCTATTGCAGCAAAGTAGAA